>NZ_JAEMQB010000144.1:0-13202 GCF_022759015.1 Tibeticola sp.
CGCCGTCCATTATTTATAGGCGAAGCTCTCCATTGACAAGGGCGCCGCGATGGTATTTGCCTCGCCTCTCCTCGGGAGATACACCGGCCGGTACGTGCGTCCGCCGTTCGCGACAGGGAAAGCCCTACGCTGCGCCCACCCTTTCACGAAGCTGACCGCTGCTAACATCCGCGCCACTTCACACATTTTCACTGGAAGGAAACATTCCGTGCGCTACTCATTCGTCCGTTGGATGGGCATTGCCCTCCACTCCGCCGCCCTCCTGTGCCTCGCCGCGCCAACCCTGAGCCCGGCTCAAACCGCTGCGCCCGCCGCAACTGCCCCCGCAACGACCACCGCTGCAGCGGCACCCGCAGCCCCAGCAGCCCCCGCGGCTGCCAGCAACGGCAACAAGGCCGAAGGCATCGAGAACCCCTACGGCATCGAAGCCCTTTGGAAGACCTCCGACGCCGTCGCCAAGACCGTGTTGATCCTGCTGCTCGTGATGAGTGCCAGCAGCTGGTACGTCACGGTCGTCAAGCTGCTCGAACAAAGCAAGACCGCGCGCCAGGCCAAGACAGCGGCCCAAGAGTTCTGGAACGCGGGCAGCGTCGAGCAAGGCGCGAAGAAGCTCGAGCCCAACAGCCCCTTCCGCTTCATCGCCGACTCGGCGCTCAACGCCATTCGCAAGCACGACGGACTCAAAGGCCACATCCCGCTGGCCGACTGGGTCTCGATGAGCATCCAGCGCGCCATGGACCGCGTGCAGAGCAACGCGCAACGCGGCCTTGCCGTGCTCGCCACCGTGGGCTCGATCTCCCCCTTCGTCGGCCTGTTCGGCACGGTCTGGGGCATCTACCACGCGCTCACCGCCATCGGCATTTCCGGCCAGGCCTCGATCGACAAAGTCGCCGGCCCCGTCGGTGAAGCCCTCATCATGACCGCCATCGGTTTGGCGGTAGCCGTCCCCGCGGTGCTGGGCTACAACTGGCTCGTGCGTCGCAACAAGGTCGTGCTCGACGACGTGCGCGCCTTCGGCCAGGACCTGCACGCGGTCATCGTCGCCGAAGTCGCGCAGAAGAAATAAGGCCTAGACCCAAGCCCAGACGCGCCATGCGTGCCACGCCCCTGCTGGTCCTGCCGGCGGGCGTGGCCCTGGCGTTGGCGCTCAACCCACAGGAACTCAAGCCATGGCGATGAACATCGGCTCGGCCGACGACGGTGAAGACACCGTGATGTCGGCCATCAACACCACGCCGCTGGTGGACGTCATGCTGGTGCTGCTGATCATCTTTCTGATCACCATCCCGGTCGTGACCACTTCGGTGCCGGTCAGCCTGCCCAAGGAGCGCATCGAGGTGCGCGAGACCAAGCCCGAAAACATCATCATCTCGGTCGACCAGGCCGGGCGGATCTATTACTACGACACGCCGATCCCAAACGTGGACGCGCTCGCCGAGCGGCTCAAGAAAGTCGCCACGATGAAGCCCCAACCCGAAGTGCAGGTGCGCGGTGACCTGAGCGCGCGCTACGAAGGCGTGGGCAAAGTGCTGCTGGCCTGCCAGCGCGCGGGCATCGTCAAGGTCGCCTTCATTACCGAACCCCCCGCCCTGGGCGGCTGACCGGAGGAACACCTTATGGCCATGAACGTTGGCAGCCCGGGCGGAGACGGCAACGAACCCGAAGTGATGATGGACATCAACACCACGCCGCTCATCGACGTGATGCTGGTGCTGCTGGTGATGCTCATCATCACCATTCCCATCCAGCTCCACTCGGTCACGCTGGAAATGCCGGTGGGCACCCCACCCGCAAACCTCGTCAAACCTGAAAAAATCCAGATCGACATCGACGACAAGAACACGGTTTACTGGCAGGGCCTGCCCGTGACCGCCGCCGAGCTCGAGCAAAAGATGCAAGAGGCCGCACAGCTCAACCCGCAGCCCGAAGTGCATCTGCGCCCGAACAAAAACGCCCAGTACGCCGTCTTTGCCAACGTGCTGGCCAGCACCCGGCGTATCGGGCTCAACAAGATTGCCGTCATCGGCGCGGAGCAGTTCGTCCAATGAACCACACCGTCATGACACCAGACTATGTGCCGCACGACCCCGCGCGGCGCATCAAGGGCATCGTGATCGTCGTCGCGGTGCACGCCCTCATCGGCTACGTGCTCATCAGCGGCATGGCACGGCAGGGCCTCAGCCTCATTAAAAAACCACTCGAGGCCGTGGTGATCCAGGAGGTCATCATTCCGCCGCCCCCACCGCCGCCTCCACCGCCGAAGGTGGTGCAAAAGCCCGAGCCGAGCGCCCCCAAGGTCGAGGCGCCGCCGCCCTTCGTGCCCCCGCCCGACGTGCCCAGCACGGTCAGCAACGCGCCCGCCATCGTCTCGACGGCGACGCCCCCGGCCGAACCCGCGCCGATCGCGCCCCCCCCGCCGCCAGCACCCGTCGCGCCGCCCGCTCCGCCCAAGCCGCGCGACATCGGCGTGATCTGCCCGACGCAAGTCACGCCGGAAATGCCGCGCAAAGCACTGCAAGAAGGCATCGGCGGGACCGTGCGAGCACAGGCGCGCATCCAAAACGGCGTCGTGAAGGAAGTCACCATCCTCTCCGGGCCTCGGGTTTTTCACAGCGCCGTCAAAGAGGCGATGCTGCAATACAAGTGCGTCAGCGAGGCACAAGAAGTCCTGGCTGTGCAGGAATTCAACTTCAAGGTCGAGTAAGGGCAACGCTGAACAAGTTCCTCGCGTGCCATCGCAGGAACGAATTCAGCGTTGTCTAAGCCCGCCTTGTTGCACAAAGGCAACGATTAAGCCCCTACCTGGGAAACCCCGGATGGGGCTCGAACGATCGTTCGGTTAACCTGAAGTTTCAAACTTTACCCGGCCTTCAAGCGCATCGCGCCCGTGATCCGGGCGTGGCGCCGGGCAATTTTCTGCCCTGTGCGCCGGATTTTCATCAACGTTTCACTGGAGCAGTTCTATGCACCTGAAGTCCCGCCGTTTCCGGCTACGGCCACTGACCCGATCGGTCCTGCTGGCCTGCAGCACCGCCGCCCTGGCCGCTACCCCAGCCCTCGCTCAAACCACCAGCGCCGAACTGCAGCGCGTCGAAATCACCGGCTCGTCGATCAAGCGCATCGCCGCCGAGGGCGCACTGCCCGTGATGGTGATGAAGGCCGAGGACATCAAGGCGTCGGGCGCGTCGTCGGTCGCCGACCTCGTCCGCAAGCTCTCGACCGTCCAGGGCGGCAGCGTCGAGTCGCGCTCTGTCGGCGGTGGGGGCTACGGTTTCACCGGGATCTCGCTGCACAACATCGGTGAGACGCGCACCCTCGTGCTCCTCAACGGCAAGCGCATGGCGCAGTTCGGCGGCCAGACGCTCACGGGCTATGGAGCGGGCTTTGACGTCAACACCATTCCGCTTTCGGCCATCGAGCGCGTCGAAATCCTGACCGATGGCGCCTCGGCACTCTACGGCGCGGACGCCATTGCCGGCGTGGTGAACTTCATCACCAAGCATGACACGGTCGAAGGCGACGTCAGCATCGGTTATTCGTCCCCCACCGAGGGCGGCGCCCGCGAAACCCGCATCAGCGCGAGCAAGGGCTTCGGCTCGAAAGAAAAGGATGGCTACAACGTCTTCCTGAGCTTCGGCCACGACGAGCGCACCAAGCTCAATTCCACCCAGCGCGATTTCGCCAAGACCGGCAAGATTCTCTTCAACTACGAAGGCAAGAACTACCGCGTGCAGCAGTTCTCGGCTAGCCCCATCCCCGCGAACGCGGTCGATGATCAAGGCCAGCTCATCAGCCCGTACCTGAAGGTCAATGGGAAGTGCCCTGAAAAGACCTTCCGCGTCACCGAGCCTTACAACGATGGCTCGGGCCTGGTCGACGATTACTGCGGCTTCGACTACGTTGGCGAGCTCGAGATCTACCCCGAGCGCAAGCGCGACAACGCCCTGGTCTCCATCATCAAGACGGTGGGCGATCAAGAGTTGTACGCCGACATTTTGCTGGCCCGCACAACCCAGGTCTCGCGCATCGCGCCGGTGCCGGGGAGCATCAGCATTCCCGCTGGCACGCCGCTGCACGACAAATACCTCAAGCCCCTGGGCATCAACGACGACAGCCTCGCGTTCTACCGCTTGTACGACATGGGCAAACGAACCAGTGACGACAAGGCAGACTTCCAACACATCGTCGTCGGCTCCCGCGGCGCATTGGCGGGCTGGGACTACGACGCCAGCCTGCTCTACTCGCAAAGCGACGTCAAGGGCAGCATTGCCGGGTACCCAGGTGCACTGGCTGTGAAGAAGCTCCGCGCCAGCGGACTGCTTGACCCCTTCGTCGGCCCGGGCCAACAAAGCCCCGAGGCGCAAGCGGCCATCAATGCAGCGAACTACCGGGGCTACTGGGATGGCGGCACCTCCAAGCTGACCTCGCTGAGCCTCAACGGCTCACGTCCTGTCGGGAAACTGGCGGGCGGCCCCATCATGCTGGGCGCTGGCGTGAACTTCAACAAGGAAGACTTTGCCTCCAAGCCCAGCCCGTTTGCGCAGGGCATCCTCGCGGACCCGGTTGCGGGCACGCCTTGCGATCCGGCCCACGGCATCCAATGCGACCAGCGCTTCGGCGACGCTTCGGCCTCGCCGCCCTACTCGGCCAGCCGCAATTCCCGCGGCCTGTTCGCCGAACTGCAGCTCCCGCTCAGCAAGCAGTTGGAATTGGGTCTGGCTGGGCGCTATGACAACTACTCCGATTTCGGCGACACCGTCAACGCCAAGGGCAGCTTCCGCTGGACGCCGATGTCCAACCTTCTGGTGCGCGGCTCCATCGGCACGGGCTTCCATGCACCGACCGTACCCCAGGTCGACGCTTCGCTGCGAAGCTATGGCGTGACAAGTGGCAAGTACCTGTGCACGCCGGAGCTCGCGCAAGTGGCTGCCTCCCTCGGCGCCCAATGTCAGTCGGGCAACCGCCAGTATGACCAACTCGCCGGCGGCAACAAGGATTTGCAGCCCGAGAAGTCACGTCAGGCCACCATCGGCATCCGCTTCGAGCCCAACAACCAACTCTCGCTGGGCGCTGATCTCTGGCATGTCGCCATCCGTGACTCGTTCGGCCAATTGCCGGAGGGTCTGGTCTTCGGCAATCCGTTGCAGTACGCCAGCTCGTTCAGCACACAGGTCGATGTGGGTACCGGCAAGAAGTACATTGCCTTCCTCGCCGACAACCGCAACCTGGGCAAGTCTTACTCCACCGGGATCGACTTCGACATCGTCGGCCGGGCCAAGACGGGTTGGGGCGACCTGAGCTCGCAGCTCACCTTCACCTACATGGTCCGTGAGGTGTCGCAGCTCGAACGCAACGGGCCTTATTACTCCGCCATCGGCGTACACAACCCCGATCTCGGTGCGGTGACCTTCCGCACGCAAGGGCGTTGGGCCAACACGCTCAAAACCGGCAACTTCGCCCACACCCTGGGGATCAACTTCAAGTCCGGCTACACCGATGCGCCCACCACCGTCGAGGTGTTGGATGCAAACGGCAACGTCACGGGCACGGAAGAGATCAAACTCAAAGTGGGCTGGTACGCGACCTTCGACTGGCAAACCGCCTGGACCTACAACAAGAAATGGTCGATCACCGGCGGCGTATTGAACCTCTTCAACGCGAAGCCGCCGCTGAGTATTTCCGACAGCGGCGCCAACCGCGGCCAGCCCCGTGGCTACGACGACCGCTACTACGACCCGCGCGGCCGCACGCTCTACGTCAACGCGTCGTACAAGTTCTGACGCGCTCGGTGCACGCGCGCCCGGTGAACCGGCGCGCGTGCCGTCTCCTCGAAGGCCCGCCCGCTCTGTGGACGGGCCTTCGATCATCTGGCATCGTGTGCGCCATCCGCGCACGGCAACCCGGTTCAGACCAAAGACGTATCGCGCCCCCTGACGTGTTCGCGGCGCCGCTCCAGCGTCGCGAATGACCACTCCCGCGGCCACCCACCGTTGCTTTCAGACATGCTCAAGCGAACCCTACTCGCCCTCGTGCTCGGCCTCTCGCTCGGCGCGTGCAGCGACGTGCAGAACAACCCGCATCCGGCCGGGTCAGAATACACGAACACGTTGTTCGTGCCATTCATGACGCGCTCGCCGCGCACCTTGGACCCGACGAGTTCCTACTCCAACGACGAAACGCCCTACACCTACCAGGTCTACGAGCCGCCATACCAGTACCACTATCTCAAGCGCCCGTACGAGCTGATCGGCCGCGCCGCCACCGAAGTGGCCGCACCGCGTTACCTCGACCGCAACGGCCAACCGCTGCCGCCCGACGCGCCGGGCGAACAGATTGCCGAGTCGGTCTACGACATCCACATCAGGCCTGGCATCCGCTTTGCTCCGCATCCGGCCTTCGCGCAACGCGCCGATGGCAGCTACGTCTACCACGCGCTGACGCGCAAAGACCTCGAGGGCGTGCATCAGATCCGCGATTTCAAGCAAACCGGCACGCGTGAGCTCACGGCGGACGACTATGTCTATGCGATCCGCCGGCTGGCCACCACACGCGTGAAGTCACCGGCCTTTTCCACCCTGGCCGAGTACATCGTCGGCCTCAAGGAGTATGGCGAACAGATCAAAGCCGTGGACCGCGAGCTGCGCCGCGGCTTGCCCAGCACGGCGCGCGACCTGCCTTTCCTCGACTTCCGCCTATACCCGTTCGACGGCGCCGTGGCCCTCGACCGCCATACGCTGCGCATCCGCGTCAAGGGCAAATACCCCCAGTTTTCCTATTGGCTGGCGATGACTTTTTTCGCACCCATCCCCTGGGAGGCCGAAAAGTTCTACAGCCAGCCCGGCATGGCCGAGCGCAACCTGTCGCTCAACTACTGGCCGGTCGGCACCGGCCCCTACATGCTCACCGAATTCAGCGAGAACCGGCGCCACGTCCTCGAGCGCAACCCGAATTTCCACGGCGAGACCTACCCCTGCGAAGGCGAACCGGGCGACCGCGAAAAGGGCTATCTCGACGACTGCGGAAAGCCCATCCCCTTTGTGGACAAGGTGGTGTTCGACATCGAAAAAGAGGCCGTGCCGCTGCAGGCCAAGTTCCTGCAAGGCTATTACGATTCGCCCGCCATCGAACGCTTGGACTTTGGCACCAGCTACCTCGTTGCGATGAGCGACGACGCCTCCAAAGAGCGCGAGTTCAAAGAAAGAGGCATACGCCTGCCCACCACGGTCGAAGCCAACAACCATTACATCGGCTTCAACTGGCTCGACCCGGTCGTGGGGGGCGGCAAAACGCCCGCCGAAGCTGAAGCACACCGCAAGCTGCGACAGGCTTTGTCCATCGCGCTGGACTGGGAAGAGCACATCGCCATTTTCGAGCGCGGCCAAGCCGTGCCCGCGCACGGGCCGGTTCCTCCATCGCTGTTCGGTTACCGCGCAGACGGGCCGGCTGCGTTCAACCCGATCGTCTATCGCAAAGGCCCCGACGGAGCGCCGCAGCGCCGCTCCATCGACGAAGCGCGCCAACTGCTCGCCGAGGCGGGCTATCCGAACGGGCGCGACGCCAAGACCGGGCAGCCGCTGGTGCTGAATTTCGACTACGCCAGTTCCTCCGACGGCGGGAAAGCCTTGCTCGACTGGTACACGAAACAGCTGGGCAAACTCGGCGTGCAACTCGAAGTGCGCGCCACCGACTACAACCGATTCCAGGAAAAAATGATGAAAGGCACGGGCCAAATCTTTTCTTGGGGCTGGCTCGCGGACTACCCCGACGCCGAGAACTTCCTGTTCCTGCTCTACGGCCCGAATGCCAAGGCCGTGACTGGCGGCAACGGGGAGAACGCCGCCAACTACCAGAGCCCTGAGTTCGACCGCTTGTTCGAGCAGATGAAGTACCTCGACAACGGGCCGCAGAAGCAGGCCCTGATCGACCAGATGATTGCGATCACCCAGCGCGATGCGCCCTGGAGCTTTGGCTACTTCCCGAAATCCGCCGCAGCCTTCCACCAATGGGTCTACAACGGCAAGCCGACGCAGATCGTGCGCAACCACATCGGCTACCTGCGGCTCGACCCCAAGCTGCGCGGCGACCTGATCCGCCAGTGGAACCGGCCGGTCTGGTGGCCGATGGCGCTGCTGGCCCTCGCCGGGTTTGGCTTGGCGTTCGTAGGCTGGCGCGCCTGGCGCCGGCGTGAATTGGAGACGGCCGCGCGCACGCTGGCTCGCGAGGAGGCCACACGATGATTCGCTACATCCTGCGCCGACTCGGCTACGGCTTTCTCATCCTGGTCGGGGTGAATCTGCTGACCTTCGTGCTGTTCTTTGCGGTCAACACGCCCGACGACATGGCGCGCATGAACATCGGCGGCAAGCGCGTCACCCAGGACGCCATCGACAAGTGGAAGGCCGACCGCGGCTACGACAAGCCGCTGTTCTGGAATGCCCAGCGCGAGGGCACGGCCAAACTGACCGAGACGATCTTCTTCCAGCGCTCCGTGCCACTGTTCGTGTTCGATTTCGGCGCGTCGGACACGGGGCGGGACATCGGCTACGAAATCAAGCAACGCATCGGCCCTTCGGCGGCGGTTGCTGTGCCCACGTTTTTGCTCGGAACCTTCGTGGCCGTGATGATCTCCCTCGGGTTGGTGTTCTTTCGACACACCGCGCTCGAACTCTGGGGGGTTGCGCTCGCGGTGTTCCTGATGTCGATCTCAGGCCTCTTCTACATCATCATGGGGCAGTTCCTGTTCAGCAAAGTGCTCAAGCTGGTTCCGGTTTCGGGCTTCTCGACCGGCCCAGACCTGGTGCTGTTCCTCGCACTGCCCGTGGCGATGGGCATCCTCTCGCGGCTCGGCTCCGAGGTGCTGTTCTACCGCACGATGTTCCTCGAAGAAATCGGCAAGGACTATGTGCGCACCGCGCGCTCCAAGGGCCTGTCCGAAGGCCAGGTGCTGTGGCGCCATGTGCTGCGCAACGCGATGTTGCCCATCCTGACGAGCACCGTCGCCGTGCTGCCACTGCTGTTCCTCGGGGCGCTGATCATGGAATCCTTCTTTGGCATCCCGGGCCTGGGCAGCTTCACCATCGACGCCATCAACGCGCAGGACTTCGCGGTGGTGCGCGCCATGGTGTTCCTCGGTTCGGCGCTCTATATCCTGGGGCTGATCCTGACCGACATCTCCTACACGCTCGCCGATCCGCGCGTGCGCCTCGGTTGAGGAGCTCTTCCATGCCCAAGTTCGTCTTCCTCGCCACCGACCTCGCCCTGCTGGCGATTCTGATCGGCATCGGTGTCTACATCCGACACGCCGCGCGTTCGCCCAGCCTGCGCCAAACCTGGATCCAAGTGCTGAAGAATCCCTCGGCAGTCTCCGCGGGGCTGGTGTTGCTGCTGTTCTTCTTGCTGGCCACTCTCGATTCCGTGCACTTCCGGCCCCGGCTGCCCGCCGCCGATGCGGCGGCAGCCAGCGACGCGCCGGTCGCGTATTCCACGCGCACGCTGTCGCTGCTCGACGTCTTGCTGAGTGGCCCGCGCGAAGCCGTGGAACGTACCTATTCCGTCCCCCTCGGCACGCATCAGTTTTCCAAGGAGTCCGTCCTCGTCAACGGCAAGATGGTGCGCGACTTTCCCCGACTGGCTTACGGTGGTCGGCATCTGCAAGACCCCGCGCGCGACTGGCTGCCCGATGTGCTGCGGAAATCGGCAGCAGGTCTCGCCGCGGGCCTGCTCGCCTCGGCCGCGCTGTGGCTGCTCGTGACTTGGCGCTTAGGAAAGAACGCTGCGCAGCCCCTGGGGGCGAGCTTCACCCGGCTCTGGCATGGGGACACGGCCTACCCCTGGCGCGCGGCCCTGTGGACCTTGAGCGTACTCTTGCTGCTGGTGGGCTGGCTGGCGGCGCTGTGGCCGTACTACCACGTGATGGGCACCGATCAAACCGGCAATGATGTTCTTTTCCAGGCCATCAAATCCGTGCGCACCGCGATCGTCATCGGCTCGCTGGCGACGCTCGCCACGTTGCCCCTGGCGATTCTGTTCGGCGTGCTCGCTGGCTATTTCAAGGGTTGGGTCGACGATGCGATTCAATACCTCTACACCGTGCTCTCGTCGATTCCGTCGGTGCTGCTGATCTCGGCCTTCGTGCTGCTGATTCAGGTCTTCATCGACAAAAACCCCAATCTCTTCGCCACCGGCTTGGAACGCGCCGATGTTCGGCTCTTCCTGCTGGCGGTGGTGCTGGGCATCCCCGGCTGGGCGCAGCTCGCGCGACTGCTGCGCGCCGAAACGCTCAAGCTCGGCGAGCTGGACTTCGTGCAAGCCGCCCGCGCCTTTGGCGTGTCCGATGCCGGCATCATGCGCCGCCACATCCTGCCCAACCTGATGCACATCGTGGTCATCGTTGCCGTGCTCGACTTCTCCGGGCTGGTGCTCTACGAGGCCGTGCTGTCTTACGTGGGTGTGGGCGTGGACCCGAGCACCAACAGCTTTGGCACCATGATCAACGGCGCGCGCAATGAGATGTCGCGCGACCCGGTGGTGTGGTGGAACCTGGTGACCGCGTTCAGTTTCATGGTGACCTTGGTGCTGTCGATGACGCTGTTCTCGAGCGCCGTGCGTGAAGCCTTCGACCCCCGTGCGCGCAGCTTCCGCGTCCACAAACTGCCGCCGTCCCGGACGGCTTCAGCCGCCGCTTCCTCGAAATCCTGATCCCCATGCTGACCGTCGATCACCTCTGTACCGAAATCGATGCCGAGACCGGCGTCGTGCGCGCTGTCGATGCGCTCTCGCTGACCCTGGAACGCGGGGAGACCTTCGCGCTGGTGGGAGAGTCCGGTTGCGGCAAGTCCATGACGGCCATGTCGCTGCTGCGGCTTTTGCCCGACAGCGGCCGCGTCGCCGCGGGATCCGTGCGCCTCGGCGAAACCGACCTGGTTCAATTGCCTGAAGCCAAGATGCGCGATTTTCGAGGCCGTCGCATCAGCATCATCTTTCAGGAGCCTTCGACCAGTCTGAACCCCATCATGACGGTGGGGCGTCAGATCATCGAAGTCATCGAGCGCCACACCACGCTGCGCGGCACCGATGCCCGACGGCGTGCCATCGAGTGGCTCGATCGCGTCGGCATCCCCGAGCCCGAGCGGCGCATCGACACCTACCCGTTCCAGATGTCGGGGGGGCAGAAGCAACGCGTGATGATCGCGATCGCGCTGGCGGCCGAGCCCGACATCGTCGTCGCCGACGAACCCACCACGGCGCTCGACGTTACCATCCAGGCCCAGATTCTCGACCTACTGAAGTCGCTGCAGCAGTCGCAACGCCTGGCCATCCTGCTCATCACGCACGACCTGGCGGTGGTCGCCCAGATGGCTCACCGGGTCGGCATGATGTACGCCGGCCAGCTGGTCGAGGTGGCCGAAGCGGCCGAATTCTTCGCGCGGCCGCTGCACCCCTACGCCGTGAGCCTGTTCCAGGCGCTGCCGGACGCCGCCAAGCGCGGACAGCCATTGGCTTCGATCCCCGGCCAAGTCCCGCCGCTCAACCAAAGCTTTACGCGCTGCCGCTTTGCGAACCGCTGCAGCCACGTCATGCCCCGCTGCGAGCAAACGCCACCCGACCTGGTCGACATGGGGCACGGGCACCAGGTGCGTTGCTTTCTCTACCCCGAGGCCGAGCGTGCGCCCGCGACACCCACCCGGGTGGACCTGCGCTCGCCTACGACACTGCAGCCCACTGGGGCCCACGAGCGCGCCGCCGCAACGGCCGAAACGCTGCTGGAGCTCAGGGACTATCGCGTCTGGTTCCCGATCCGCAAAGGTTTGCTGCAGCGCACCGTGGACTACGTCCGCGCGGTCGATGGCGTGTCGCTGAAGGTCGCCGCCGGCTCGACGCTCGCCCTCGTGGGCGAGTCCGGCAGCGGCAAAAGCACGGTCGGCAAAGGCCTGCTGCAATTGTTGCGGCAGACCGCGACGATCAGTGGTCAAGCCCTGTTGCGCGGGCAGCCGCTCGATGCGCTCGAGGGCGAGGCCTTGCGCGCGGCGCGACGCCGGCTTCAGGTGGTGTTTCAAGACCCCTTCGCATCGCTGAATCCGCGCATGCGGGTCAGCGACATTCTCGAGGAAGGCGTGGCTGCGCTCCGCACCGATCTCGACGCCCGGGAACGCGGCCGCAGGATCGCCGCCTTGCTTGACCGCGTGGGTCTGCCGTCCACGGCCGGACAGCGATTCCCGCATGAGTTCTCCGGCGGACAGCGGCAACGCCTGGCCATCGCCCGAGCCCTGGCCGTCGAACCGGAAATCATCGTGGCCGATGAGCCCACCTCGGCCCTCGACGTGTCGGTGCAGGCGCAAATCCTCAACCTCTTCAAAGAGCTGCAACAGGAACTCGGCGTCGCCTATCTGTTCATCACGCACAACTTCGGCGTGGTCGAGTACTTGGCCGACGAAATCGCGGTCATGAAAGCCGGAAAACTCGTCGAGGCGGGGCCCGCCGATCAAATTCTCACGCGACCGAGCGATCCATACACCCAGGCGCTCCTTGCTGCCGTCCCCCGGCTAACCGTGGCCGAGGCGTTCCTCGAAGAGCGGGCCAGGGGTTCGTGCAGCTTAAATAAAAGTTGAATGTTCTTGCGCAGTATTGTATATTTTGATCATGTCTCGCAAGATGGTCAGCATTCAAGAGGCCGCCGAGTTCCTGGGTGTGTCGCCTCAGACCTTGCGCCGCTGGGAGCGCGAAGGTCGGCTTTTGCCCGATGAGCGCACGCCGGGCGGTCGGCGCCGCTACGACCTTGCGCGGCTTCGGCCCGAGCAATTCCGCGCACCGGAGACGGCGCGCCGCACCATCGCCTACGCACGGGTCTCCAGCCACGATCAGAAGGACGACCTGGAGCGGCAAAAGCAGGTGCTGGAACTCTATTGCGCCCGCCAAGGCTGGACGTTCGAGGTGATCGCCGATTTCGGTTCGGGCATGAACGACCACAAGAAGGGCCTCAAGCGCCTGCTCAATGCGATCATCGACGGGCAGGTCGGGCGCTTGGTCATCACGCACAAAGACCGGCTGCTGCGCTTTGGCGCGGAACTGGTGTTCGCCATCTGCGAGGCGAAGAACGTCGAAGTCGTGATCCTCAACCAAGGCGAGGACACGACGTTCGAGGAAGATTTGGCAAAAGACGTGCTGGAGATCATCACCGTCTTCAGCGCCCGGCTGTACGGCAG
>NZ_JAEMQB010000045.1:0-12064 GCF_022759015.1 Tibeticola sp.
CTGCCGCGTTGCGGGCGGAACTCGAGCGCAGCATCGGCGAACTCGACCAGCTCGTCGATGAAATCCTGCTGGCGAGCCGGCTCGATACCCCTGAGACCGACTTGGGCACCTTCGAGCGGCTCGATCTCGTCGGCCTGGCCGCCGAGGAGGCCGCGCGCGTCGGTGCCACGCTGGAAGTGACCGGGGGCGTTGCCGATCCGGCGCAGCTCGAAGTGCGCGGCGTGGCCAAGCTGCTGCGGCGGCTGCTGCGCAATCTGCTCGAGAACGCGCGGCGCTATGGCGCCGCTGCCGGCAACGCCGAGATCCGCGTCCGGCTGTCCCGCGAGGGCGACGCGGTGGTGGTGCAGGTGTGCGACCGCGGCCCCGGTGTGCCGATGGACCAATGCGAGCGCATCTTCGAGCCGTTTTACCGCCTGCCCGGAGCCAGCGAGCGTGAAGGGGGCGTGGGCCTGGGATTGGCGCTGGTGAAGTCCATCGCCGAGCGCCACGGCGGGCGCGTGCGCTGCGAGCCGCGAGCGGGCGGCGGCGCGTGTTTCACGGTGTGGCTGCCCGCGGCTGGGGCGGCTGCAACCTGACCGCTGTTAAAGCAACGCTGAATAAGTTCCCGTGATGGCGCGTGCCCGCGGCCGGGATGCGCGGCGCGCGGGGGACTGGTTCAGCGTTGCCTTAATGCGCCGCATGCACGATCTCGCCGGCCTTGAGCCGGTAGACCGTGCCGCAGTATGGGCATTTGGCCTCGCCGGTGGAGGCAACATCGAGGTAGACCCTCGGGTGGCCGTTCCACAACGCCATGCCGGCCTTGGGGTTGGGGCAAAAAATCTCGCCTTCGCGGTTGAGGTCGCGCGCGAGCAGTTCGACGACGGCGGGTGCCTTGCTCATCGGGGACTCCTGTTTCACACCAGGCTCAGCCAGTGCGCGTACTTGGGATTGCGGCCGTTGACGATGTCGAAGAAGGCGTTCTGGATCCGCTCGGTGATCGGGCCGCGCGAGCCGCTGCCGAGCTCGATGCGGTCGAGCTCGCGGATCGGCGTCACTTCGGCGGCGGTGCCGGTGAAGAAGGCTTCATCGGCGATGTAGACCTCGTCGCGGGTGATGCGCTTTTGCACCACCTCGAGCCCCAAGTCCTTGGCGATGTGCAGCACCGTGTTGCGCGTGATGCCATTCAAGGCGCCAGCAGAGAGGTCGGGCGTGTAGATCACGCCGTTCTTGACGATGAAGATGTTCTCGCCCGCGCCCTCGCTCACGAAGCCGGAAGGGTCGAGCAGCAGCGCTTCGTCATAGCCCTCGTCGGTGACTTCCATGTTGGCGAGGATGGAGTTGGTGTAGTTGCTCACCGTCTTGGCCTGCGTCATCGTGATGTTGACATGGTGGCGGGTGTAGCTGCTGGTCTTGACCCGGATGCCGCGCTTCATGCCCTCTTCGCCGAGGTAGGCGCCCCAGGACCAGGCCGCGACCATCAGGTGAATGGTGTTGCCCTTGGGGCTGACGCCGAGCTTCTTGTCGCCGATCCAGATCAGCGGGCGGATGTAGCAGCTCTCCAGCCCATTGGCGCGCACCACGGCTTTTTGCGCCTCGTTGACCTGCTCTTTCGTGAACGGCAGTTTCATGCGCAGGATCTTGGCGCTGTTGAACAGCCGCTCGGTGTGCTCCTCGAGGCGGAAGATCGCCGTGCCGCGCTCGGTTTTGTAGGCGCGCACCCCCTCGAATGCGCCGCAGCCGTAGTGCAGCGTGTGCGTGAGCACATGAACCTTGGCATCGCGCCATTCGACCAGCTGGCCGTCCATCCAGATTTTGCCGTCGCGGTCGGCCATTGAGGGGGGCATTGCGCTCATCAGGAGTCCTGTCGAGGTTGTAGGGAGATCATTTCATTTTAGGCCAAGGCTCGGGCGCTTCCCGTCGCGGCCAGCGCAGCGCCAGCGCCCCGAAGCCGGTGACAATCGCAGGCGATGCTGCAGGTTTTCGCCGTTACCCTTCCATTCTTTGCGCTCGTGCTGATGGGCTATGCCGCCGCACGCCGGGGCCTGCTCGCGCTCGAGGCGATCCCCGGCCTCAACGGCTTCGTGCTCTACTTTGCGCTGCCGGCCATGCTCTATCGCTTTGGCGCTCGCACGCCGATTGCGCAGTTGCTCGATGCCCGGGTGTTTCTGGTCTGGCTGCTCGTCGCACTCGTGGTCGTGGGCTTTTCCGTCGCGATCAGCCTCAACGAACGCATCCGCTGGAAAGATGCGGCCTTCGGTGCGCTCGTCGCGGCGTTTCCGAACACGGGCTTCATGGGGGTGCCGCTGCTGGTGGCGCTGCTCGGTCCAGAAGCGGCAGGGCCGATCATCGTTACCATCCTGGTCGACATGGTCGTGACCTCGTCGCTGTGCATCGGGCTTTCGCAGCTCGACAGTGTCGACGAGCACGGCTTTGCGCACGCGGCGCAAAAAGCACTCAAGGGCATCCTCGTCAATCCCATGCCCTGGGCCATCGGGCTCGGGGCGCTGGCTTCGGCCTTCGCGTTCGACTTGCCCGGACCGATCGAGCGCACCGTGGGCCTGCTGGCCGATGCCGCGTCGCCGGTCGCGCTGTTCACCATCGGCGCCGTGCTGGCCCGCTCCGACCTGCGGGCGGCCGCATCCGCGCAGCCTGCGGCAGGGCTCGGCGATGTGCTGCCCATCGTGCTGGTCAAGCTGCTGCTCCACCCGCTGCTGGTGCTGCTCATCGGCATCAGCGCGCGGCATCTGGGCGTGAGCATCGACCGCTTTGCCTTGACCGTGCTCGTGCTGATCGCCGCCTTGCCGAGCGCGAGCAACGTCTCGCTG
The DNA here is from genome assembly GCF_022759015.1 of Tibeticola sp. Taxonomy (NCBI): domain Bacteria; kingdom Pseudomonadati; phylum Pseudomonadota; class Betaproteobacteria; order Burkholderiales; family Comamonadaceae; genus Tibeticola; species Tibeticola sp. The sequence goes on from NZ_JAEMQB010000045.1 coordinate 2,805, forward strand.
CTGGCCGAGCGCTTTGGCGCCAACAACGGCCGCATCGCGCGCATCATCCTCATTTCCACCGCGGCGGCCTTTTTCACCTTCTCGGGGGCCGTGGCGTTGCTGCGTTGAGGGAATGGCTATCCCATTGATGAAAACAATCAAATAGACTCCACCGATTGCATCTGGCTCAATCAAGCTCCCAAACCACTTTGGAGTCTTGTCATGAGCCATCCCGTTTCCACCCCGAGTCCTTCCGCGCCTGAGGGCGCATCCCGCTGTCCGTTCCACGAAGCCGGAGGCGCGCGGGCCACCTTGGGCGCGCCGTCGGTCGCGCAATGGTGGCCGAACCAACTCAATCTGGCCATCCTGCACCAGCACCAGCCGGTGTCCAACCCCATGGACCCGGATTTCGACTACGCCGAAGCCTTCAAGAAGCTCGACTTCGCCGCGCTCAAGAAAGACTTGGCTGACCTCATGACCCAGTCGCAGGACTGGTGGCCGGCCGACTGGGGCCACTATGGCGGCCTGTTCATCCGCATGGCCTGGCACAGCGCCGGCACCTACCGCACGGCCGATGGGCGTGGCGGTGCGGGCACCGGCAATCAGCGCTTTGCTCCTCTCAACAGCTGGCCCGACAACACGAATCTCGACAAGGCGCGGCGCTTGCTGTGGCCGATCAAGCGCAAGTACGGCAACGCGATCTCCTGGGGCGACCTGTTCATCCTCGCCGGTAACGTGGCCATGGAAACCATGGGCTTCAAGACCTTCGGTTTCGGTGGCGGCCGGGTCGACATTTGGGCGCCTGAGGAAGATATCTACTGGGGCCCCGAGTCCGAGTGGATGGCCACCAGCGATAGACCCGGCGGTCGCTACAGCGGCGAGCGCGAACTCGAAAACCCGCTGGCCGCCGTGCAGATGGGTCTGATCTATGTGAACCCCGAAGGCCCCGATGGCCGGCCCGACCCGGTCGCCAGCGGGCACGACGTGCGCGTGACCTTTGCCCGTATGGCCATGAACGACGAGGAGACCGTGGCCCTGATCGCGGGTGGCCACACCTTCGGCAAGGCCCACGGCGCGGGCGACCCCAAGCTCCTCGGTCCGGAGCCAGAAGCTGCGCCCCTCGAAGAGATGGGCCTGGGCTGGAAGAACGCCTACGGAAAGGGACACAGCGAGCACACGACCACCAGCGGCATCGAAGGCGCCTGGAAGCCCAACCCGACGCGCTGGGACATGGGTTATCTGAAGGTCTTGTTCAAATACGACTGGGAGCTCGTCAAGAGCCCGGCCGGCGCCTGGCAGTGGCTGGCCAAGGATGTGGACGAAGAGGACATGATCCCCGACGCCCATGTGCCCGGCGTTCGGCATCGGCCGATGATGACCACCGCCGACCTGTCGCTCAAGTTCGACCCGGCCTACGAAACAATCGCCCGCCATTTCCTGAACCACCCGGACGCCTTCGCCGACGCCTACGCCCGAGCCTGGTTCAAGCTCACGCACCGCGACATGGGCCCCAAGGCGCGCTACCTGGGTCCCGAAGTGCCGGCCGAAGATCTGATTTGGCAGGACCCGCTACCGCCGGTGGATCATCCGCTGATCGATGCCGCCGACGTCCAGGAGCTCAAGGCCCGCATCCGGGCGAGCGGCCTGGCGGTGCGCGAGCTGGTCGCGACCGCCTGGGCTGCCGCCAGTACCTACCGCGACAGCGACAAGCGCGGCGGGGCGAACGGCGCCCGCATCCGCCTCGCGCCACAGAAAGATTGGGAAGTCAACGAGCCCGCCCAGCTCGCGCGCGTCCTCGCCGTGCTCGAAGGCATACAGCGTGGCTTCAATGCCGAGGCCCGCGGCGGCAAACGGGTGTCGCTGGCTGACCTGATCGTGCTGGCCGGCAACGCCGGGGTCGAAGCGGCGGCGCAGGCGGCGGGCGATGCGGTGGAGCTGCCCTTCACTCCCGGTCGCACCGACGCCACGCAGGCGCAGACCGATGTGGCGTCCTTCGCGGTGCTCGAGCCCGTGGCCGATGGTTTTCGCAACTACCGTCAACGCGCCTACCGCGTCTCACCGGAGGAGATGCTGCTCGACCGGGCGCAGCTGCTGCGCCTGTCAGCACCGGAGATGACGGTGCTGGTCGGCGGCCTGCGCGTGCTCGGCGCCAACCATGCGAATGCGCCCGCAGGGGTGTTCACCGAGCGGCCCGGGCAGCTTACGCCGGACTTCTTCACGAACCTGCTCGACATGGGCACGGCGTGGCGGCCGAGCGGCGACAACGCCTATGAGGGGCGCGACCGCCGCAGCGGCGCCCTGAAATGGACCGCCACGCGGGTCGATCTGGTGTTTGGTTCGAATTCGCAACTGCGGGCGATCGCCGAGGTCTATGCGCAGGACGACAACCGCGGCAAGTTCGTGCGAGATTTCGCCGCCGCCTGGACCAAGGTCATGAACCTCGACCGTTTCGATCGGCGTTGAAGCCGGGGCCGTTGGCTGATCCTGCCGAGCTTGCGCGGCAACAAAAAAGGGGCGCCCGCGGGCGCCCCTTTGTTCAACCTAAATCCGGCGGTTGGGCGCGCCTGGGCGGGTCGTCGTCGGGCGCGCGGGCAAGGCGCAAACTACAGCCATGGCGCTGGCCATGGCGAGGAGTTGCAACGCCGCCCCCGCGCCCGAGGGCGACTCGAACGGGTGCGCAGCGCTCACTCAAGCGGCGAACGGCCTCCGTACCGAAAATTGCTGAAACATCAACATCTTGCGTTTCACGAGAAGCGGTCAACTGCCGGATTTAGGTTCAAACGTTCGACCGCTTACTGCAGCGGCACCGCGCCGACGAGCGGGCGCTTGGCCAGGGTCCACTCATGCAGCGAGCCGTCGTAGAGGCGGGTGTTCTTGTTTCCCAGGACCTCGGACAACACGAACCACGGGCCCGAGGAGAGGTGACCCGAGTTGCAGTACGTGATGGCCGGGGCTGCCGGATCGATGCCCTGGGCCGAGAACAGCGCGCGGTAGGTGTTCGGGCTCATGAACTTCACCGCGCCCCCGGCGGACTTCAGCATCAGCTCGGGCGGGTAGAGCTTGGCGCCTTCGAGGTGGCCATACGCAAAGACATAGTCACGCTTCACGAGGCCGTGGTAGCTCTTGAGGTCGCGCGAGTCGACCAGGGTGGCATTTTTGGCTTCGATGGCCTTGGCTACATCGTCGGTGCTGGCGAAATACTGGGCGGTGCGGTCCGCCTTGGCCACCCAGTTGCCGGTCTTGGCGGGTGCGGGGTCGGTGCTGATGGCGCGCCCCTCGAGCAGCCAGTTGGCGACGCCTCCATCGAGCACGGCGATGTCGTCCTCGCCGTAGACCTTCATTTGCCAGTAGACGCGCAGCGCGTTGTCCACGTCGGCAGGCTCGGTGCCCACGGGCACGAGCACGATGGGCTTGCCCGCATCGACGCCTGCGGCTTGCACGGCTTTCTCGAAGGCGGCCTTCTCGGGGATCATGTATTTCACCTTCATGCCGCCGATTTCACGCTCGACGAGCATGTTTTTCATGTCGATCAGCCGGGCACCCGGAATGTGGCCGCCGACCTCTTCCAGGGTTTTCTTGCCGGTCTTCGGGTCGGTCGAGACTTCAGGCTTGGCGGTGAAGGTCTTGGGGTTGCTGCGCACGTCGACGACCTGCACCCGGTCGAGGTTCGCGGCCAGCCAAGCCGAATCGACGATCGGACCGGGCAAGCCTGCGGCAAAGGCCGTGACGGCGCCCCAGCTCAAAACGGCTGTGGCCGCGCATTTGGCGAATAGTTGTCTCATCATGAATCTCCTATTGACTTGGGTTGAATGAAAACCAGCGGCGTTGTCAGCCGGCGATCTGCGCCAGCGTTTGCGGCAGCGACACGCGGCACTCAGACACCACATCGAGGCGCCGATCCTCGAACAGCGCTTCGCCCGGGGTTTGGGCCAGCTTGCGCGCGATGCGCGCGTCGCGCCGAAGAATGAGCGCGCGGATTTGCGGTGCGTACAGCTGCACCATCGCCGTCAACCAACGCGCCAGCGGCGCGAGGCGACCCCGCGTCTCGATGGCAAAACGGGGCAGAGCATCCAGCAGGGCGTCCGCGCTGTGCCACCGTTCGCCCGTAACCCAGCGGTTGGTGGTGAACCAGCGCAAGGGCATGCCACGGGCGTCGAGCGACAGGCCGGCAAGGTGGAAAAAATCCGGCCCTGAGGGCTGCCCGGATGGATAAACGAAGAGATGAAAGTGCCCATGCTCTTCGGCCGGATAGCGGTGCGAGGTGTGCGCGTGATAGTAGAAACGCGTACCCCGGGCCGGATCCACGACGTCGCGTGCCGGGTAATGGCGCAGAGGTTCGAGCGTCCGAGCCCCAGCCAAGGCGACCTCGGCGAGGCCGCGGCCAGCGCGTGCGTAGTGCAACTGCAGCGCAGCCACGGTCTCGGCCGCGGCAAGGCGACGCTCGCGGAGATTGTTTATTTCTTCGGTGCGCACGGGTTGGCCGGAGCGCAGGGGTTGCCCGACTCGGCTTTCTTCTTTTTCTTCTTGGCGGGGCCGCAGGGGTTGGCGGGTCCGCAGGGGTTGGCGGCAGCCTTGCTGGCGCTCGCGCCTTGGGCCGGGGCGTCGGCAGCGAGGGCCGCCGGCGCGGGCGCGATCAGCGCGCTGGCGACCAGCAGGGCCGAGACGGTTTCACCGAGTTTCTTGGGTTGGCGTTTCATGGGTGCGTCCTTTCGTGACACGTTGAGGAAAACGGAAGTATGCGCTGGGGGCGTCGAGCGCGCGGGGGATCAAGCCTCGGCGCCGGCACCGGCCACGGCTTGCTCGGCCGTGACAGGGCCGCGGCTGCGGCGCTCGAACCAGGAGCCAGCGTAAAACACCCCGACGAGTGCAGCCGCCATCAGACCGATGACGACCAGGTCGGGGATGCCAAAGGCGTCGGCGAAGGTGTCGCCGCTTTCGAGCTCCCACGCGTTCATCAGCGCTTCGATGCTGGGCCCATAGAGCCCAGCGAAGACGAAGGTGCCGAGGATCAGTCCGACGAGAAATACCAGCGCGTCGAGCCGCCCCGAGGCCAGGCCCACCATGGACGTGCCAGGGCAATAGCCGCCGATGGCAAAGCCCGCGCCCACCAGCACGCCGCCGGCTGCGGCCGCAGCCAGCATGGCGGGCGGGACGAAGACCGAGTCGGCTGCGAGCAAGCCCATGACGCGCAGCAGGTAGAGGCCGGTGGCCGCGACGACGATGGCCGTGAACATCACTTTCAGCACGGACCAGTCGCGCAGACTGAACTGGCCGGTGAGTTTGCACGGACTGCCAAAGCCCGAGCGCTCGAGCGCCACGCCAAACAGCAGGCCGCAGACGAGGCCCGAAATCATGCCGTTGTCATTCAAAGGAAACATCTCAAACCCCCCGCACCAGGCGATGCACGATCAAGCCGGACACGAAGAACGTGCCGAGGAATACGAAGGCTGCGACCCCAAGCGTCGCGGCGCCCGAGAGACCAAGGCCGCTCGTGCAGCCGGCAGAGACGCGGGCACCAAAGCCCGCGAGCATGCCACCGAGCAAGGCGGTGAGGATGCGCGGCCCGGTGCCGATGCTGCGGGCACCGTCGAGCTGCACCCGGAAGCGACCGGCCATGAAAGCCGACGCGAGCGCGCCGATGAACACGCCGATCACCTGCCAGGTGATCCAGTTGTTGAGCGGCTGCCCGTTTTCGGCGATGGGGCCAAGGTAGGCGTTGGCCTGCGTCGCCGCCGGCGCGACCTGCAGGCCGAGCCAGGCGGCCAGCCGCGTGGTGAAGCCCGTGGCGCCCAAGCCGTGTCCCGTCCAAAGAAAGGTCACGAGAAGCACCAGGCCGAGGAAAACGCCGGCCAGCAGCGGTGGCCAGAAGGGCCGCACCGCGCGGGTGCTCGGCGCATGGGAAGTCATCGTCGCTGTCGTCATGGTGTACCGTTTCGATCAAAGGTTGAAAGACCCAATCCGCCGCAAACCCAGGGGGAAGGCTGGGTTCGTCGCTGCGATGGTCCGCAGTCGGCCGCGGGCTATCGCAGCGACCCATTCGGCGTTGCCACAAATACCAGTCGGAGTATATGGGCCAAGCGAAGATCGTGCGATATCGGGGTTTGCCCTAGTGGCCTGTTAGGCTCAGATGCTGGGCGGGTCGACGTCGATGGCCCAGCGGATGACGGCGCGGTGTTCGGGTTGCGCGCGCAATTCGAGCAACCAAGGCCGCCAGGCGGCGAGGAAGGCTTGCAGCGCACGGCGCGAGGCGCTCTCCACGAGCAACTGGGCGCGTTCGACGCGGGCGACGCGGGCGATCGTTTGGGGCACGGCGCCGTAGAGCGTCACGCCTGCGGCGTACTCGGGGATTTCGGCCTGCGCGCGTGCGGCCGCAGCGGTGAGGAAGGCTTGGGCGGCCTCTTGGCTTCGCGCCTCGGCGCGCAGCAGGGCCTGGTGGCCGAACGGCGGGAGCTGGGCGGCCTGCCGCTCGGCGAGTTCGCTCTCGGCGAAAGCGGGGTAGTCGTAGCGGCGCAGCGCCTCGAACAAGGGGTGCGCCGGGTGGAAGGTTTGCACCCACATCTCGCTCGGGGCGGGCTGGCCGAGCGGGCCGCTTTCCCCGGCACGTCCGGCGCGGCCTGCGGCCTGTACCAGTAGGGCAAACAGGCGCTCGGCGGCGCGAAAGTCGCTGGAAAACAGCGCCCCATCGGGGTTGACCGCGGCGACGAGTGTGATGCGGCGAAAGTCGTGCCCTTTGGCGACCATTTGCGTGCCAACGAGCACGTCGATTTGACCGGCATGGACCTGATCGAGTGCGGCTTCGAGCGCACCCTGGGCGCGGGTGCTGTCGGCGTCGATGCGCAGGATGCGCGGTGGCTGACCGTCGGGTCGGCGGACGTCGGCGAGCCGTTCGGCGAGATGCTCTTCCAGCCGTTCGGTGCCGCGACCCAAGGCCGCGATGTCGAGGTTGCCACAGCTCGGGCACGCGCGAGGGACCCGCTGCGTGAAACCGCAATGGTGGCAGCGCAGCGTGCGGTCGATCTTGTGGAACACCTGGTGCGCGCTGCAGTGCGGGCAGTCGCTCTTCCAGCCGCAATCGGGGCAATGCAGCACGGGCGCGTAGCCGCGACGGTTGAGGAGCAGCAGCGACTGCTCGCCGCGACGCACCCGCTCGGCGATCGCTTCGACCAGCGGCGGCGAGAGCACGGCACCGCGCGGCTGGTGGCTCATGTCGATGCGGCGCACCTGCGCCTGCGGTGCGGCACCGATGCGTTCGGGCATGTCGATGCGGCGGTAGCGCCCGCCGGGCCGGCTGTGGTACCAGCTCTCGATCGAGGGCGTGGCCGAGCCCAAGATGACTTTGGCCTGCTCCAGTCGTCCGCGGTAGAGCGCGAGGTCGCGCGCCGAGTAGCGCGCACCTTCCTGTTGGCGGTAGCTCGGGTCGTGCTCTTCGTCGACCACGATCAGCCCCAGTCGCGGCAGCGACGCAAACACCGCAAGCCGGGTGCCCAGCACGATGCGCGCACGACCTTCGTGCGCGAGCAGCCAGGCGCGCAGCCGCTGCGCGGGCGTCATGGCGCTGTGCAGCGAAACGACCGCATCGCCTCCCCAGCGCGGGGCAAAGCGCGCGGAAAAGCGCGCTTCGAGCTGTGGCGTCAGGTTGATCTCCGGCACCAGGACCAGCGCTTGGGCCGAGGCATCGCGCTCGAGCAAGGCTTGCGCGGACCGCAGATAGACCTCGGTTTTGCCGCTGCCGGTGGCGCCAAACAGCAGAAACGGCCCCGGCTCGGCGTCAATTTGTGCCAGCGCCGCCTGCTGCTGTGCGCTCAACGGCGGCGGTTCCGAGTCGGCCGTCCCGCGGCGGGGGCCGGCTGCGGTCGTGTCGTGTGCGGCGGCGGCCCGGCGCTGCAGGCGCCGCTGAAGCTGTTCGGCATCGAGGCTGCGCAGCGCCGGCGGCAAGGCGGCCACGGCAACCTCGCCGAGCCCGCGCTGGTAATAACGCGCGGTGAATTCCACCAACTGCCGCCAAGCGGCGCTCAGCGGGGCGAGTCCTGAAAGATCGGCTGTGATCGAGCGTAAGGAGGCCGCGGGCACGTTGGCCGGCGGCTGGGCCGCGCAAGACCAGACCACCCCCAAAACCTCGGAGCGCCCCAGCGGCACGCGCACCAGCGTCCCGGGCGCGAGCGGGCGCTCGCAGGCGTAGCTCAACGGCCCGCTGATCGCGGTGTGCGCGGGGGAAGGCACCGCGACTTCGCACCAGCAACGGGCGGTCGGGTCGGGTTGGTTTGGCGCTGGCACTTCGTCAAAACTTTTCCAAACGATCGCTAAGTCCTTGAAGATGGGGGCGCGGGCGGGATGTCCACCGCTTCTGTGGATAACTTTGTTGAGAACATGTCCAAACCGCCGGCGAGGGCTTGAAAATCAAGGCTCTGATTGGCTTGCCCAGAAATTCGGCACGGCCATCGGCTATCGAAAAATCAAACACTTAGCGAATTTCATGGCCCGTTGAGCCGCTTATTCGGCTCCGCCCCAAGAAGCGGTCTGGCCCACCTTTTTTTGTGCATAAGACGCGCCTGTCAAGCCCCTGAGACACAAAAAAGGGCGCGAAATGGGCTTGACAAGCGGGCTCAAGCGCGCATGGCGCGGGAATGCGCATGCACGGTCTCGACGAGCGCGGTGACATGTTCCGGCGGCGTGTATTGGCTGATGCCGTGGCCGAGGTTGAAGATGTGCGTGGGGCCGCTGAGCTTGCGGTCCGTGTGCGGCGTGCCGAAACTTTCGAGCACGGCGCGGGCCTCCGCGGCGATGGCTTCGGGCGGGGCAAAGAGCACGTTGGGGTCGAGGTTGCCCTGCAGCGCCTTGCCGGGGCCGCCCACGCTGCCGCCCACGAGCGCGCGAGCGCGGCCGAGGTTGACCGTCCAGTCGAGGCCCAGCACGTCGCAGTCGAGCGTGTTCATGTCCTCCAGCCACAGCCCGCCGCCTTTGGTGAAGACGATGCGCGGCACCACCGCGCCGTCGACGCCCACGCGCTTGAGCTGGCGCAGCACGCGCGCGGTGTAGGCCAGGCTGAAGGCCTGGAACTTGCCGTCGGCCAGCACGCCGCCCCAGCTGTCGAACACCATCACCGCCTGCGCGCCCGCGTCGATCTGCGCGTTCAGATAGGCGGCCACGGCGTCGGCGTTGACCGCGAGCATGCGGTGCATGAGGTCCGGGCGCGCGTACATCAGCGTTTTGACCTGGCGGTAGTCGTCGCTGCCGCCGCCTTCGACCATGTAGCAGGCCAGCGTCCAGGGGCTGCCCGAAAA
>NZ_JAEMQB010000156.1:0-8808 GCF_022759015.1 Tibeticola sp.
AGGGAATTGGTCATGCCCGCTTTGACGCCCCAAAACACGCCCGAGGGCGTTGCAAATGCGCGCCGTAGCCCGAGCTACGGCTGTGCTTTGCGCCTACTCGGGCGCGTTTTGGGGCGCCCCTTCGGGCACGCCCAATTCCCTCTCAGCCTCTGAGGCGTCTCCCCGGCTGCGCGCCCCGTGGCACCGGTCGGTGATTGCGCTATCCTAAGCGCCGTCGCAACAACCGCAGGTCCTGCACCCCCATCCGTGTCCGATCCGCACCCCGAGCGCTCGCCCCAACGGGAAGACAAGCGCTCGTTTCTGCAGCGTTTGGCTGAATTCATCCACCCGGGCCCGGACTCTCCTGAGGAACTGATCGAGACCTTGGTCGAGGCCGAGGAGAACCGCGTGATCAACGCCGAGAGTCGGGCCATGCTCGAAGGCGTGATCCGCATGGCGTCGATGACGGCGGGCGAGGTGATGGTGGCTGCGCCGCGGATGGATTTGCTCGACATCGACGCGCCGTTCGATGAACTGTTGCATCAGGTGATCGACACGGGGCATTCGCGCTTCCCGGTTTTCGAGGGCGAGCGTGAAAACATCATCGGCATCTTGATGGCCAAAGACCTGCTGAAGCTGCAGCGCGCGCCAGAGCTCAGCTTGCGGGCGCTGCTGCGGCCCGCGCTGTTCATCCCGGAAACCAAGGGGCTCAACGACTTGCTGCGGGATTTTCGGCACAACCGCAACCACTTGGCGATGGTGGTCGACGAGTTTGGCCGCACTTCGGGCTTGATCACGATCGAGGACGTGCTCGAGCAGATCGTCGGCGAGATCGAGGATGAATTCGACGAGGCCGACGACGAGACGGTCGACATCTACGCGATGGCCGACGGCAGTTCGCGCGTCAACGGAGACACGCCGGTCGAGCGCGTCGAGGAGGCCTTTGGCGTGACGTTGCAAGATCCCGATGCGGACGACCGTTTCGAGACGATCGGGGGGCTGATCGCGCATGAAATGGGCCACGTTCCACGTCGTGGGGAGCGGTTTGAGCGTTCAGGCCTGCGCTTTACCGTGCTGCACACGCGCGGCGGTGCGGTGCGGTGGTTCAAGGTCAGCCCGGTGACCTCTGCCGCGGGTGCGGCTGCGAGCCATGAGCACCGGCGGGCGGGCCGCTGAAGGCGCCGTCGGCCGTGGGCTGAGCCCCGGCGTTCTGGCGTGGGCAGCCGGTGCCGGCTGCTTGCATGCGTGGTCGCTTGCGGTGCCGGGGCTCGGTCAGCCGGTTTGGGGCTTGCAGCTCGGCGCCCTCGGTTGGCTGGTCGATCGCTTGCGCGGCGTGGCGACGCGGGATGCGGCCCAGGCCCCGGCGGGGTGGGTGCGGGCCGCGGCGCGGGGGGCACTGCTTGCCTGGGTGTTTGCCACTTCGGCGCTGGCGGCGACTTTCTGGTGGCTGTTCATCTCCATGCATGTGTATGGTGGCCTTGCGGCGCCGCTGGCGGTCGCCGCCGTTGGGGCGCTCGCGGGCGGCCTGGCGCTGTATTACGCGCTCGCCGGCGCGGTCGTTTCCGTGTGTTTTTGGCGGTTTCCCGGCATGAAATGGAGCGGTGCTGCTCTCATTTTTGCGGCCGCCTGGACCTTGGCCGAGCTCGCCCGCGGGCGGCTGTTGACGGGTTTTCCTTGGGGCGCGGGTGGCTATGCGCATGTGGATGGGCCGCTGGCCGGCTATGCGCCGTGGCTTGGGGTTTACGGCATGGGCGCGCTCGCGGCGGTGGTGGCGACGCTCTTGGCGGGCGCGATCCGCGCGGGCCGGGGGGGCGGCGTGGGCACGGCGGTTCGGCTGCTGGCCGGGGTCGCCGCGGTGGCGCTGCTGCCGCTGGCCAGCCCGGCGTTTACGCGTTCGGCGGGCGAGATGTCGGTCGCGCTGCTGCAAGGCAACATCGAGCAGGGTGAGAAGTTCGAGCCCGCGCGCGGCATTGTCGATGCCTTGCAGTGGTACGGCGAGCGGCTGCGCGACAGCCGCGCGTCGCTGGTGGTGGCGCCCGAGACGGCCCTCCCGCTCTTGCCGGAGCAGTTGCCGCCGGGCTACTTCGAGGCGCTCGAGCGGCGCTTTGCCGAGGGCGAGCAGGCCGCGCTGATCGGGCTGCCGCTGGGCAATCCGGTCGAGGGTTATACGAACTCGGCGCTGGGTCTTGCTCCCGGCCGGGCGCAGCCTTACCGCTACGACAAGCATCACCTGGTGCCGTTTGGCGAGTTCATCCCGCCGATGTTCCGCTGGTTCGTCGATCTCATGCACATCCCGCTGGGTGACTTCCGGCGCGGGCCCTTGCAGGCGAGCGCCTTCGAGTGGGAGGGTCAGCGACTCGCGCCCAACATTTGTTACGAGGATTTGTTTGGTGAGGAACTCGCGGTGCGCTTTGCGCGCGCGGATGCGGCCCCGACGGCGCTCGTGAACCTCAGCAACATCGCCTGGTTTGGCGACACCGTGGCGCTGGCCCAGCATCTGCAGATTTCGCGGCTGCGCGCGCTCGAACTCGAGCGTCCCATGTTGCGCGCGACGAATACCGGCGTCACGGCCGTCATCGACCACCGCGGGCGCGTGCAGGCGATGCTCGAGCCGCTGACCCGCGGCGTGCTCGAGGCGCGCTTCGACGGCCGCGTGGGGCGCACGCCCTATGCGCGCTGGGTTGCGGCCTGGGGTTTGTGGCCGCTGGCGCTGGTGTGCTTCGGGGTGCTGCTCGCGGTCGCCCTTTGGGGCTGCCGCCCCCGGGGTGTCGCCTAAAATTCGAGCCTTCGACCGCCGCGATGTCTGGCGCTGGCGGATTCCAACGGATCACCTCCCCAATTGAGACGGCCCCTGCGCGGGGTGCGTCCTTCGTCACCATGCTCACCTTCCAGCAACTCATCTTGAAACTGCAGTCCTACTGGGGCGAGCAGGGCTGCGCGCTGCTGCAGCCGTACGACATGGAAGTCGGCGCGGGCACGAGCCACACCGCGACTTTCTTGCGCGCGATCGGACCCGAGCCCTGGCGCGCGGCCTATGTGCAGCCGAGCCGTCGCCCGAAAGACGGCCGCTATGGCGAGAACCCCAACCGGCTGCAGCATTACTACCAATATCAAGTCGTGCTCAAGCCCGCGCCGTCCAACATTCTCGAGCTCTACCTGGGCTCGCTCGAGGCGCTGGGTTTCGATCTGAAGAAGAACGACATCCGCTTCGTCGAAGACGACTGGGAGAACCCCACGCTCGGCGCCTGGGGTCTGGGCTGGGAGGTCTGGCTCAACGGCATGGAGGTCACCCAGTTCACCTATTTCCAGCAAGTGGGCGGCATCGATTGCCGGCCCATCACGGGTGAGATCACCTACGGCCTCGAGCGGCTCGCGATGTATCTGCAGGGCGTGGACAATGTCTACGACCTGGTGTGGACCGAGGGTCCGGACGGACGGCGTCTGACCTATGGCGACGTTTACCTCCAAAACGAGCAGGAACAGTCGGCCTACAACTTCGAGCACTCCGACGTCGACTTCCTGTTTTCGGCCTTTGCCGCGCACGAGAAGCAGGCCAAGTACCTGATGGAACAGCGCCTGGCGTTGCCCGCCTACGAGCAGGTGCTCAAAGCCGCGCACACCTTCAACTTGCTCGACGCCCGCGGCGCGATTTCAGTGACCGAACGCGCCGCCTACATCGGCCGTATCCGCAACCTGGCGCGCAGCGTGGCGCAGAGCTACTACGAGAGCCGAGAGCGCCTGGACTTCCCGATGGCGCCGCGCGAATGGGTGGCGCAGCTGCCCAAAAAAGAACACGCCGCCTGAGCGGCAGGACCGAACACCATGACCACCGAAAACCTACTCGTCGAGTTGTTCGTCGAAGAACTCCCACCGAAGGCCCTGCGCCGGCTGGGCGTAGCCTTTGCCGCAGGGTTGCGCGACGCGCTGGGCAAGCAAGGGCTGCTGGCCGAAGACTCGGTCACCACGCCCTTCGCGTCGCCGCGCCGGCTGGCCGCGCACATCACGCATGTCTTTCGCAAGGCGGCCGACCAGCCCGTGCAGCAAAAGCTCATGCCCGTCTCGGTCGGGCTCGATGCTGCGGGTCGGCCGACGCCCGCGCTGCTGAAAAAGCTCGCCGCACTCGGCGTCGATGTCAGCGAGCCCGAGCGCGTGCTGAACTTGCTGCGGCGTGCCAGCGACGGCAAGGCCGAGGCGCTGTACTACGACAGCCTCGTCACCGGCGCCTCGCTCGACGTCGGTTTGCAAAAGGCGCTCAACGAGGCCATCGCGAATTTGCCGATCCCTAAAGTCATGAGCTATCAGCTCGAGCGCGACTGCGCCTTGCCGGGCTGGAGCACGGTGCATTTCGTTCGCCCCGCGCACGGACTCGTCGCCCTGCACGGCGATGCGGTCGTGCCCGTGCAGGCGCTGGGCCTGACGGCGGGGCGGCACACGCACGGGCACCGCTTCGAAGCGGCGGTCGATCCGGTCGAACTGCCCCATGCCGACGCTTATGCCGAAACCCTGTTGCGCGACGGCGCGGTGATCGCCCGCTTCGACGACCGGCGCTTTGCCATCACGCAGCAGCTCGCCCGCGCGGCCGAGCAGCTCGGGCCGAACTTCGAGGTGTTGATGGACGAAGCCCTGCTCGAAGAAGTGACCGGTTTGGTCGAGCGGCCCAACGTGCTCGTCTGCGGCTTCGATGAGGCCTTCCTCGAAGTGCCGCAAGAGTGCCTCATCCTCACGATGAAGGCGAACCAGAAATACTTTCCGTTGGTCGACGGGGAGCAGCGCCTGACGAACCGTTTTCTGGTGGTCAGCAACATCACGCCCGACGATCCGAGCGCCGTCATCGGCGGCAACGAGCGGGTCGTGCGGCCGCGGCTGGCAGACGCCAAGTTCTTCTTCGAGCAGGACCGTCGCATGCCGCTGGCGGCCCGGGTGCCGGGCCTGGCCAAGGTGGTCTACCACAACCAGCTCGGCACGCAGGGGCAGCGGGTGGAGCGCGTGCGCGCGATTGCCGCAGGAGTGGCGGCCCAGCTCGGCCTCGACGCCGACACCACCGGCGCGATCGACACCGCCGCCCAACTGGCCAAGGCCGATTTGTTGACCGACATGGTTGGCGAGTTCCCCGAGTTGCAAGGCACGATGGGCCGCTACTACGCGCTCGCCGATGGGCTGGGTGAGACGGTGGCCGACGCGATCGAGGACCATTACCGCCCGCGGTTTGCGGGCGACGCCTTGCCGCGCAACACCGTGGGCACCGTGGTCGCGCTGGCCGACAAGCTCGAGACGCTCTCGGGCATGTTTGGCATCGGCAATCTGCCCACGGGCGAGAAAGACCCCTACGCCTTGCGGCGCCATGCGCTCGGCGTCGTGCGGATGCTGACCGAGAAGGCGCTGCCGCTGGCGCTCGACGCCTTGCTGGATGCGGCGGCGCGCGTGTTCGCCGGTATCGAAGGGTTTGACCGCAGCCGGGCCACGGTCGAGCTCGAGACCTTCATCTTCGAGCGCATCGCCGGGTTGCTGCGCGAGCAGGGCTACCGCAGCAGCGAAGTGGATGCGGTGCTGGCGCTGCGGCCCCAGCGGCTGGCCGAGATTCCGGGGCGCCTCGCTGCGGTGCGGGCGTTTGCCGCCATGCCCGAGGCGGCGGCGCTGGCAGCGGCCAACAAGCGCATCGCCAACATCCTCAAGAAGGCGGGCGATGTCGATCCGCATGTGAACCCGGCCTTGCTGCAGGAGGACGCCGAGCGCGCGCTCTACGAGGTGATGCTGCGGCTCGAGCCCGAAGCACGCGCTCTGTTCGAAGCGGGCGACTACACCGGCGCCTTGCGCACGCTCGCGGCGCTGCGCGGGCCGGTCGACGCCTTCTTCGACGATGTGATGGTCAACGCCGAGGCCTTGGACTTGCGGCTCAACCGGCAGGGGCTGCTCAAGCGGCTGCATCAGGCGATGAACCAGGTCGCCGATCTCTCTCGGTTGGCCGCGTGAGCGCCGACGCACGGGTCGGGGAAGGGCCGCGTTCGCGCGCTCTGTGGCTGGCTCTGTTGCCGCCGCTGGTGTTCATGGCGGTGCGCTGGGGCCTGCGTGTCGACGATGGGGCGGCGGCCGAGCCGCTGTGGCCGCTCGAGCCCGCGCCCGTCGTCGAAAGTGTTGCGGACGTCTGGGCTTACTTCGCACCGTGGCTGCTCACGCCCGTAGGCTTGATCGCGCTGGCCTGGATCGCCAAGCGACGTGGCTGGCTGGCGCGTGGGTTGGCTGGGATTTGGGTGGTGCTGTGGCTAGGCGGCGCCGCGGCGATGGCGGCGCGCGAGTTCAACCGGGCGCAGCTCGAACCCGTGCCGGCGGTGCAGGCGGAACTGCTGGCCGCGCGGCCGGTGGCGCCGAGCACGCGCAGCGCCGGTGGCGTCGACTGGTATCTGCGGCTTGCCGGCGAGTCGCGGCCCTACCGGATGCGGGTCGACGACCCGGCTGCTGCCGGCGTGCCGGTGGGTGCGCAGTTGTCGCTGCAGCGGGTGCGCGGGCGCTGGTGGGGCGTGTTCGTGCGCGGCTACACGGTGGAGCGCTTGCCTCTGCCTGGCCCCGCTGCGGCGGCGGGGTTGCCATAATCAGCGGCATGAAGCTCATCGTTCTCGAGCGCGACGGGGTCTTGTGCGCGCCGATCGAGGAACCGACCGGGGGCGTTGCGGCGTGGCAGGCCTTGCCAGGGGCGCTCGAAGCGGCGGCCCGGCTGCACCATGCCGGCTATCGGGTGGCGCTGGCGCTCGAGCTCTCAGGCCTCGGGCGCGGCCTGTTCGACATGGGCAGCGTGCAGGCGATGCATGCGCAGATCCTGGGCCGGTTGGCCGCTTTGGGCGGTCGGATCGACGCCATTTTCTTTTGCCCGCACGCCCCAGAGGACGATTGCGATTGCGCCTTCCCGTCGGGCGGTCTGTTTCGCGACCTCGTCGAGCGCTATGCGCTCGAGCCCGAGGACGTCAACGTCGTCTCGTCGACCGAGCGCCACGCGCAGGCGGCGGCTGCCGCGGGCTTGCGGGTCCACGGCGTGTGGCGCGCGGACGGAGCGGCGCCGATCGACGCGACACGTTTCGACAGCCTCGAGGCGGTGGTCAATCATTTGCTGGCGGCCACTGGCCGCTGAGCGTTCCCGGTTTTGAGGAGTTTTCGGCATGGCCTTGATACGTTCCTTGATCCACGCCGTTTGGATGTTCGTGACCGTGATTCCGTATGCGCTCGTGATCCTTGCGGGCGCGGCCGTGGGCGTGCGGGGCCTGCCGCTGTACCGGGTGGCTCGCGCGTGGTTGCGGCTGGTGATCGTCGGGGCGCGGGTGATCTGCGGCATCCGCTGGCGCGTGCACGGCATGGAACACCTGCCCACGGGCGAGACGAGCCCGGCGATCCTGCTGGTCAAGCACCAGTCGACTTATGAGACCTTTTTGTTGCCGGTCATCATGCCCCACCCGCTGGCCTTCGTGTTCAAGAAGGAACTGCTCTACGTACCGTTCTTCGGCTGGGCGATCGGCCGGCTCGACATGATTCACATCGATCGTGGACAGCGTGCGCAGGCCTTCCGCAAGGTGGTCGAACAGGGGCAGAAGCTGCTCGCGCAAGGCATCTGGATCATCATGTTCCCCGAGGGCACCCGCATCCCCCGCGGCCAGAAGGGCCAGTACAAGAGCGGCGGCACGCGGCTGGCGGTGGCCACGGGCGCGCCGGTGATTCCGATCGCGGTCAACTCGGCGAAGGTGTGGCCGCGCAAGGCGTTCATCAAACGGCCCGGCCTCGTCGATGTCTCCATCGGCGCGCCGATCCCGAGCGTCGGCCGCGACCCGGAGGAGCTGCTGCAGGAGGTCGAGACCTGGATCGAGACCGAGATGCGCCGCATCGACCCCGAAGCCTACGGCCTGCCGCCGGCTCAAGCCTGACGATGCACAACCCGCTGCAACGTGCGCTGGACTGGCTCGTGGGCGAACCGCTGGCGGCGCCTCGGGGGCTGCCGGATTTTTGGGAAAAACCGCAGGATGCCAGCGTCAAACGGTCGTTGGTTGCTCCTGAAAAAGAAGCACTGAGGGCGACCGAGGCGTCTGCTCCGGGCGCGCGCCTGGTGCTGCTCGACGGGCGCCCCGTGGCCTATGTGCTCGAGCGCGCGCGGCGGCGCAGCATCGGCCTGAGTCTGAGCCCGCAGGGTCTGCGTGTGCGCGCGCCGATCGGGGTGTCGCTGGCGCAGGTCGAAGCGGTGTTGCAGGACAAGGCGCACTGGATTTTGCGCAAGCAGGTCGAGGTGCAGGCTCGCCAGACCGAGCGCAACGCCGCGCGACAAACATGGTGCGATGGTGCACCGCTGCCGCTGTTGGGCGATGCAGTCGCGCTCGACTGCGACCGGCGCGCGTCCGTGGGCGCGCGGCGCGTGCCGGTGTGGCTCGCCGCCCCTGGAGGCTGCCCGCCGACGGCGGGGCTGGCGGCGAGGCTCGAAGCAGCTCGGGACCATGGCGAGCGCGCCCGCTTGTGCGTGGGGCTGCCGCCCGAAGTCGAGCCCGCGCGGCTGCAAGCCGTGGTGCAGCGCTGGCTGCAGCAACAGGCGCGGCTGCATTTCACCGAGCGGCTGGCGCACTTCGCGCCGCAGCTGGGCGTGCGGCCGACGCGCCTGGCGCTATCGAATGCCGCCACGCGCTGGGGCAGCGCGAGCGCCGACGGCAGCATCCGGCTGCATTGGCGCCTCATCCAACTGCGGCCCGCGCTGATCGACTATGTGGTGGTGCATGAACTCAGCCACCTGCGGCACATGGACCACAGCCCGCGCTTCTGGGCGGTCGTCGCTTCGGTGCTGCCCGACCACCGCGCATTGCGCGC
>NZ_JAEMQB010000127.1:0-14018 GCF_022759015.1 Tibeticola sp.
GCCCGCTTTGACGTCCCAAAACACGCCAGAGGGCGTTGCAAATGCGCGCCGTAGCCCGAGCTACGGCTGTGCTTTGCGCCTACTCGGGCGCGTTTTGGGGCGCCCCTTCGGGCACGCCCAATTCCCTCTCAGCCTCTGAGTTTCCGAGCTTTTCGCCCCGGATCCCAGCGCGAAATGGTCGGACGTTGCTATTGTTTTTGCTGTTGGAGCGGCCGCGCGCAGGCTGCGGTGTCACGCGCGCGTCAAGCTGGCCTGTTGCAATTTGCGAATAACTTCAAGTCCCTAAGGTTTTCCCCGGATAGCACCGACGACACTCGGTAGCTAAGGTCAGATTGTTCAGATGTCAAAGAACCAGAGGGCAGCACGCCCCCAAAAGGAGTCGACCATGCGCACATCCTCTCCCAAGCTCTCCCGACGCACCGTGTTCGGTGGCGTGGCCACCGCGGGGGCCGTCGCCGCAGCGGCCTCGCTGCTGCCCGCCGTTCGCCAGGCTGCGCCCGAGCCCCGCGAGGGCCAGGCGTCCAAGCGCGGTGGCGGCTACAGCCTCAGCGAGCACGTTCGCCGCTATTACCAGACGGCGCGCAGCTGACGCGCCCACGCAAGGAGACACTGCATGTTGCTCACGCGCAAAGAACACGACGCCGTTGCCCGCACGGCCTCGCCTTTCGTTCATCGTCTGAGTCGCGGACTCAGCCAAGCGCTGCCGACGATGGATCGGCGCGCCTTCTTGCGCCGCTCGGGGCTCGGGGTGGGTGTGGGTCTGGCAGCGACGCAGCTCACCTTGGTCAAGAAGGCTCGCGCAGCCGGGGCGGCCGAGGCCGTCGGCAAGGGCAAGGTCGAAGTCAAACGCACGGTGTGCACCCATTGCTCGGTGGGGTGCGCCGTCGATGCCGTGGTGGAAAACGGCGTTTGGGTGCGTCAGGAGCCGGTGTTCGACTCGCCCATCAACCTGGGCGCGCACTGTGCCAAAGGGGCGGCGCTGCGCGAGCACGGGCACGGCGAATACCGCCTGCGCTACCCGATGAAGCTGGTCAACGGCAAGTACGAACGCATCAGCTGGGACCAGGCGCTCAACGAAATCAGCGCCAAAATGATGGAGCTGCGCAAGGCCAGCGGCCCCGACAGCATCTATTTCGTGGGGTCCTCCAAGCACAATAACGAACAAGCGTATTTGCTGCGCAAGTTCGTCAGTTTCTGGGGCACGAACAACTGCGACCACCAGGCACGCATCTGCCACTCCACCACGGTGGCCGGCGTGGCCAATACCTGGGGTTACGGCGCGATGACCAACTCGTACAACGACATGCGCAACAGCAAAGTCGCCTTGTACATCGGCTCCAACGCCGCCGAAGCGCATCCGGTCAGCCTCTTGCACATGCTGCACGCCAAGGAAACCGGCTGCAAGATGATCGTGGTGGACCCGCGCTTCACCCGCACGGCAGCCAAGGCCGATGAATACGTGCGCATCCGCTCGGGTACCGACATTCCCTTCCTCTTTGGCCTGCTCTATCACATCTTCAAGAACGGCTGGGAAGACAAGCAATACATCCACGACCGTGTCTACGGCATGGACAAGGTGCGCGAGGAAGTGCTCGCCAAGTGGACGCCTGACAAGGTCGAGGAGGCCTGTGGCGTCGGCGAAGCCCGCATGCTCGAACTCGCAACCCTGTTGCATGAAAACCGCCCCGGCACCGTGGTGTGGTGCATGGGTCAGACCCAGCACACCATCGGCAATGCGATGGTGCGCGCCTCGTGCATCTTGCAACTGGCTTTGGGCAACGTGGGCAAGAGCGGCGGCGGAACCAACATCTTTCGCGGCCATGACAACGTCCAGGGCGCGACCGATGTCGGCCCCAACCCCGATTCGCTGCCCGGCTACTACGGCCTGCTCGAAGGCTCGTGGAAGCACTTCGCGAAAGTCTGGGGCGTCGATTTCGAGTGGATCAAGGGTCGCTATGCGAGCCCGGCCATGATGACCAAGCCGGGCATGACCGTCTCGCGCTGGATCGACGGGGTGCTCGAGAAAAACGAACTCATCGATCAGGATTCCAATCTGCGTGGCGTGTTCTATTGGGGTCACGCGCCGAACTCGCAAACTCGCGGGCTCGAGATGAAGCGGGCGATGGACAAGCTCGATCTGCTCGTCGTCGTCGACCCGTATCCTTCGGCGACGGCCGCCATGGCGGCGATGCCCGGCAAGCCCGAGGATCTCAACCCGAACCGTGCGGTTTATCTGCTGCCCGCCGCGACCCAGTTCGAAACCAGTGGTTCCTGCACCGCTTCCAACCGCTCGATCCAATGGCGCGAGAAGGTCATCGACCCGCTGTGGGAAAGCCGCAGTGACCACATGATCATGTACCAGCTCGCCGAAAAGCTCGGCTTCGGCAAGGAACTGGTCAAGAACTACAAGATGCAGAAGGTCAAGGGGCTCGACGAACCCGTGCCCGAGGACATCCTGCGCGAGATCAACCGCAGCGTCTGGACCATCGGCTACACCGGCCAGAGCCCCGAACGTCTCAAGGCCCACATGCGCAACATGGCGGCCTTCGATGTCAAAACGCTCAAATGCAAGGGCAAGGTGGTCGACAAGGAAAGCGGCTACGACATGAGCGGCGACTACTTCGGTTTGCCCTGGCCCTGCTATGGAACGCCCGAGCTCAAGCACCCGGGCACGCCCAACCTCTATGACACCAGCAAGCACGTGATGGAAGGCGGCGGCAACTTCCGCGCGAACTTCGGCGTGGAGCGCGACGGCGTCAGCCTGCTCGCCGAGGATGGCTCGCACTCGCTGGGCGCGGAGATCCCCACGGGCTACCCCGAGTTCGACCACATTCTGCTCAAGAAACTCGGCTGGTGGGACGATCTGACCGATGCCGAAAAGGCCGCTGCCGAAGGCAAGAACTGGAAAACCGATCTGTCCGGCGGCATTCAGCGGGTGGCGATGAAACACGGCTGCCATCCCTTTGGGAATGCCAAGGCGCGGGCCGTGGTCTGGAATTTCCCCGATCCGATTCCGCAGCACCGCGAGCCCTTGTATGGCACGCGCCCGGATCTGGTTGCGAAGTACCCCACGCACAACGACATGAAGGTGTTTTGGCGCCTGCCCACCTTGTTCAAGACCGTCCAGGACAAGGCGGTTGCCGATGGGCTCGCGAAGAAGTTCCCCTTCATTCTGACCTCGGGCCGCCTGGTCGAGTACGAAGGCGGTGGCGAGGAAACCCGCTCCAACCCTTGGCTGGCCGAACTGCAGCAAGAGGCCTTCGTCGAGATCAACCCGCGTGCGGCCGCCGAGCGCGGCATCCGCGATGGCGATCGCGTCTGGCTCACGACGCCCACCGGCGCGCGGCTCAACGTCATGGCGCAGGTGACCGAGCGCGTCGCCCCGGACACCTGCTTCATGCCCTTTCATTTTTCAGGGCGCTGGCAAGGCGCGGACATGCTTGCTTATTACCCGGCTGGGGCGCACCCGGTGGTTCGCGGCGAGGCGGTCAACACCGCGACGACCTACGGATACGACAGCGTGACCATGATGCAGGAAACCAAGACGACGATTTGCAACGTCGAGAAGGCGTAAGGAGACCCCGATGGCACGAATGAAGTTCATCTGCGACGCCGAGCGCTGCATCGAATGCAACGGCTGCGTCACGGCCTGCAAGAACGAGCACGAAGTCCCCTGGGGTGTGAACCGCCGGCGGGTCGTCACGATCAACGACGGGGTTCCCGGCGAGAAGTCGATTTCCGTTGCCTGCATGCACTGCTCGGATGCGCCGTGTATGGCGGTCTGCCCGGTCAATTGCTTCTACCGCACCGAAGACGGCGTGGTGCTGCATGACAAAGATGTGTGCATCGGCTGCGGCTATTGCTCTTACGCCTGTCCCTTCGGCGCGCCGCAGTTCCCCTCGCAAGGCACCTTCGGCGTGCGCGGCAAGATGGACAAGTGCACCTTCTGCGCGGGCGGCCCGGAGCCCCACGGCAGCCAGGCCGAGTTCGAGAAATACGGCCGCAACCGCCTCGCCGAAGGCAAGCTGCCGGCCTGTGCCGAAATGTGCTCGACCAAGGCCCTGCTCGCGGGTGACGGCGATGTGATCACCGAGATTTTCCGCACCCGCGTCGTGCAGCGCGGCAAGGGTGCCGAGGTCTGGGGCTGGGGCACGGCTTACGGCAGCAATCGGGCCGCTGCCCAGGCACAAGGAGCGAAATCATGATGAAAAAAACCGCCTTCGCGGCCATTAGCGCCGTGTTGCTCGTCGCCTGCGGTGAGCGGTCGCAGGACCTTGGCGCAAGCCGAAAGGACGCGGCCCTCTACGAGGGGACGGGCGTCGCCGTGTTCACGGCGCCGGGCTGGAAGCCCGGGGACAAGGCAAGTTGGCAAAGCGAGCTGCGTGCGCGCGCGCAGTACGGGCAAAACGACTACAACCCCAGTCGCTCGAACTGAAATCCAACCGGAGTCTCGCCATGCGACATTTCCTTGCCGCCGCCTTGCTCGGTTGTTGCCTGGGCAGCTCTGCTCTCGCTCAAGACAAGGCGCCTGAGGTCGGCGCCGCGCCCGCCGCGGCGGCGCCGGCGGGCATCCAAAGCGCCAATATCTTCCAAATCGCGCCCGATGCCGCCACGGCTCCGGGTTACGCGGAACAAAACAATGGTGAGCGCGCCAAGGTCCAGCCCGGCAACAACGCCCCCATCTGGCGCCAGGTGGGATCGGGCGTGACCGGCTACAGCAGCCTGCCCAAGACCCAAGCCCCCGAAGCCGGCAATCTGATTCAGCCGATGGTGTCCTATCCCGGCTCGCGACTCACCACGGCGGGTGAAGCTTGGCGCCAGACGCGCAACCATTGGCTCATTCCTTACGGCGGCTCGCTGCTGCTCATCGTGCTGCTGGCCATTGCGCTCTTTTATCGGAGCAAGGGCATGATCCGGCTACACGGCGCGCCGACTGGTCGCAAGATCGAGCGCTTCACGCCGTTCGAGCGTGCGGCCCACTGGGCGAACGCCGGCGCCTTCGTGGCGCTGGCCGTCTCGGGCGTCGTGATGGCTTGGGGCAAGTTCTTCATCCTGCCGGTGATCGGCTCGACGCTGTTCGGCTGGTTGACCTACGCGCTCAAGAACATCCACAACTTTGCCGGGCCGCTGTTCGCGGTTTCCTTGTTCATCGTCTTTCTCACCTTCCTCAAAGACAACCTTCCAACGGCCGACGATTGGCGCTGGCTCGCCAATGGAGGCGGGCTTTTCTCTGAGCACGAAATCCCGTCACACCGCTTCAACGCGGGTGAAAAGCTGGTTTTCTGGGGCGGCGTCTTCTTCCTGGGCCTCGTCGTCGTGGGCTCGGGTCTGGTGCTCGACAAACTCGTTCCGGGCTTGCTTTACGAGCGCAGCACCATGCAGATCGCCAACATGGTTCATAACGTCGCGACAGTCGCCATGATGGCCATGTTCATGGGCCATATTTACATGGGCAGCATCGGTATGGAAGGGGCGCTCGATGCGATGAAGACCGGCTACGTCGACGAAACCTGGGCCCGGGAGCATCATGAATTGTGGTACCGGGACATCGAGGCCGGCAAGATACCCGCGCAGCGCTCGGCCGCTGCCCCAGGCAGCCTGGTGTCCCAGGCCTGACGCGGTTGCTGGAGATCGGTTCAACTTTGGGAGCCTGCTGATGAAACGTTTTTGGGTGCTCGTATGGGCCTGTACGCTCGGCGCCGCTGTCTCGGCCAAGCTGCCGCCACCGACGCCAGAGGCTCAAGCCAAGGCAGCGGAAGCGAAAGCCAAGGCAGGCTACGCGGAGAGGGTCGCGGCTTATCAGTTGTGTAAGGCGCAAGACCGTGCCGCTGCCGCCTATTTCAAGAAGGCGAAGGCAGAGGGCCGTGAGGTGCATCCGCCCGTGCCGACCCCGCCTTGCGTGGAGCCTGGTCCTTTCGTCTACACGCCCGAGGCTGCGCCTGCCGCTGCGCCAGCGGCAGCACCGGCCGCAGCAGCCGGGGCGTCTGCGGCCAAGAAGTCCTGACGATGCGTGCCGAGCGGGGTGTGGGCCCTCGGCTCACGCAAGCCCACGCGCCTTTGACGCAGGCGATCGACGTCCTCAACGAGTTTGGCGAGCGCGAATCGATCGAGATTCCGTGCGAACGCGCCTTGACGGTCTACGTGGACCGGCGGGAACTCGTGACCCTGATGACGCTCGGCGCCCATCCCGAGCTGCTGGTTTTGGGTTATTTGCTCAACCAGCGGCTGATTTCGGCGGCTGAGGAAATCGAGTCGATCACGGTCGACTGGGAGGTGGGCGCGGCTGCGGTCAAGACCCACCGGGGCATCGCCGAAATCGAAGCACGGACCGCTCGGCGCGTGGTGACGACCGGATGCGGTCAGGGCAGTGTGTTTGGCGAACTGCTTGCCGAAATCGACTCGATCCGCTTGCCCGGGGCCACGCTCGATCAAGCCCGCCTCTATGAGATTCTGCAGGCCATGCGCCAGCAGGAATCGACCTACAAGTCTGCCGGTTCGGTGCATGGCTGCGCGCTGTTCTGCGGGGGCAAGCTGAGCTTCTTCGTCGAAGATGTCGGGCGCCACAACGCGGTGGACACCATCGCAGGCTGGATGGGGCTCCAGGGTGCAGCGGTGCGTGACGATCCCGAAAAGGTGTTCTACACCACCGGTCGGCTCACCAGTGAGATGGTCATCAAGGCGGCCCAGATGGGGGTTCCGATCGTCATTTCCCGCAGCGGCATCACCCAGATGGGGCTGGATGTCGCGCGGCGGCTCGAACTCTGTGCCATCGGGCGCGCGACCAACCGTCGCTTCATTTGCTACAGCGCGCCCCAGCGGCTGCGGATGCAGCCCGAACTGGCCGGGCCTCGGCTCAAGGCCGCTTGAGCGGCACTGCCCGGCGGCCCTGCGGGCCGAGCGTCGCGGTCGCCTCGGGGCAAGTGGCTGGCCCATGAATCCCCGATTTCCGGGGCTGATGCGCTCTGGGGTAAGGTCGGGCCATGAGCACTTCGTCTTCGAACCTGCGGGAATCGGGCATGCACGCCCCGGAGCCGCTGCGTCCCCCCTCGATCTGGGCGTTGGCGTGGCGCATGTTGTGGCGCGATCTACGGGCGGGCGAGTGGCGCTTGCTGGTGTTGGCGGTTGCCCTCGCCGTGGCCGCGCTCGGTGGCGTGGCCATGTTTGGCGACCGTTTGCAGGCCGGTCTGCAACGGGACGCCGCCGCGCTGCTGGGCGGTGATGCGGTGGTCGTCAGCGATCATCCCGTGCCGGCGAGCCTGTCCGAGCGGGCGCGCCGCCTCGGTCTGGCGACCGCCCAGACGGCCACCTTGCCGACCATGGCTCGCGCCGCCGCTGCGCCGGGTGCGAGCCCTCGACTCGTCGCACTCAAGGCGGTGGGAGCGGGGTATCCGTTGCGCGGTGCGCTCGAGCTTCGGCGGGCCGAAGGCGGGGTCGGGCAGACGGTCCGGGAGGGGCCGAGCCCTGGACGGGCCTGGGTCGATGCCGGCGTGCTCGACGCACTCGACTTGCGGCTCGGTGACGCGCTCGCTTTGGGCGAGCTCGAATTGACCGTCTCGGGCGTCCTCGTCCGCGAGCCCGACCGCGGCGCTGGTTTTCTCAACTTCGCGCCGCGCGTGCTGATCCATGAGGCGGATCTGGCACGCAGCGGCCTCATTCAGCCCGCAAGCCGCGTGACCTACCGCTTGGCGGTGGCGGGTCGTCCTGAGGCGGTGCGCGCGTTCGTGCAGGCCGTCGAGGCCGAGTTGCGCCAGCCGGCGGGGCGGGGCATGCGTCTGGAGACGCTCGAGAACGGTCGCCCCGAAATGCGCCAGACCTTCGATCGTTCCACCAAATTCCTCAAGTTGGTGGCGCTCTTGACCGCTTTGCTCAGTGCGATTGCGGTGGCCTTGGCGGCGAGAGACTTCGCGCGCAGGCATCTCGACGATTGTGCGCTGCTGCGCGTCTTTGGCCTGCGCCAGCGCACGATCGCCGCGGCCTATGGCTTGGCCTTTGGCATCGGTGGCGTCGTGGCCAGTGCGATCGGTCTGTTGGCGGGGTATGGTGTTCAGGCGGTGTTGGTCGGGCAGCTCGGGGGGCTGCTCCAAGCCGACCTCCCAGCGGCTGGGCCGGCCCCCTGGTGGTTCGGTCTGGGCGTGGGGCTGACGCTGCTCGTGAGCTTTGGGTTGCCCCCGGTGCTGCAGCTCGCGCGGGTGCCGCCGCTGCGGGTTTTGCGCCGTGACCTCGGCGAGTTGCAGCCGCTGTCGGTGAGCGTGGCGGTGCTGGGCATCCTGGGGTTTGCTGCCTTGTTGTTGGCGGCCAGTGCGGACGGGGCGCTCGGCCTCTATGCCGTGGGAGGGTTCGCGGGTGCCGCGTTGTTCTTTGCGGCGCTGGCGCTGGCCGCGCTGGCGCTGCTGCGGCGAGTGGTCCGCGAAGGGCTCACGCCGCCCTGGCTGACCCTGGCCACGCGCCGGATGACGGCGCGGCCCGCGGCCACGGCACTCCAGGTCAGCAGCCTCGCCTTGGGTCTGCTGGCACTGAGTCTGTTGGTCTTGTTGCGGACCGACCTGATCGATTCCTGGAGGAAAGCGACGCCGGCCCATGCGCCCGATCGCTTCGTGATCAACATCCTGCCCGACCAGCAGGCTGCGTTCCAAGAGGTGCTGCGCACCGCGGGCGTGACCGGCTACGACTGGTATCCGATGATTCGGGGTCGCCTGGTGGGCGTCAACGACCGCACCGTGGCTGCGACCGACTATGCCGATGAACGGGCGCAGCGACTGGTCGACCGCGAATTCAATTTGTCCTACACCGCGCAGGCACCCGAGCACAACCGGATCGTGGCCGGGCGTTGGCAGCCCAACGAGCCCAACGCCATCAGCGTCGAACAGGGCTTGGCCGAGACCTTGGGGCTCAAACTCAACGATGTGCTGCGCTTCGACATGGCCGGCGTCGAGGTGCAGGCGCGCATCACGAGCCTGCGACAGGTCGACTGGGGTTCGATGCGCGCCAATTTCTTCGTCATCTTCCCCGTTGATCGGCTCGATGCCCCGGTGGCGCAAAGCTACCTCGCGGCCTATCGGTCGCCGCCCGTGGCCGGGTTCGATGCGCGGCTCACGCGCGCTTTTCCGAACGTGACCGTTGTGGATCTGTCGACCACGCTGGCGGAAGTCCAGCGGGTGATCGAGCAGATCGTGCGGGCGATCGAGTTTTTGTTTGCCTGGGCGCTCGCGGCGGGGCTGCTCGTGTTGTTCGCCGCGGTTACGGCGGCTCGGCAGGAGCATGTCCGGGCGTTTGCCATTTTGCGTGCGCTCGGGGCGCGACAGCGCTTCCTGGCCCGGGTGCAGGGAGCGGAACTGCTCGGCGTTGGGCTGCTCGCAGGTACGCTCGCGGGGGCATGCGCGTGGCTCATCGGTTGGGCCTTGGCCCGGCGCGTGTTCGGCTTCGACTGGACAGCGCCGCTTTGGGTGCCGCTGGTGACCGCCTTGGCTGGTGCGGCGCTGGCCTGGGCGGCCGGCTGGCTCGGGTTGCGCGGCGTGCTGCGCCGTCCCGTGGTGGAAACCCTGCGTGCGGCAACCGTCGACGGATAGCCAGACGTCTCTACCGCTGGCCGCGGAGCAGCACGATCAAAGCGCCGGCGCCCCCTTCGGCCGGGCGCGCCTGCACGAAGGCCAGCACCTCCCGCTTTTGCACCAGCCAACTGTGGACCCGGCTTTTGAGCACCGGTGTCTTTCCCGGTGAGCCCAGTCCCTTCCCGTGAACGATGCGCACGCAGCGCAGGCCCTGGCGGACACAAGCGCGGATGAACTCGGCCAGTTGCGCGCGGGCGTCGTCGGTGCGCAGGCCGTGGAGGTCGAGTTCGCGCTGGACGGCCCAGTCGCCGCGTCGCAGCCGCCGCAAGACGTCGGTGCCGATTCCGACGCGCCGGTAGCTGAGCTGGTCATCGGTTTCGAGCAGGGAGCTGACATCGAAGTCGTCGCTGAGCGCCTCGCGCATGACCTCGGCTTCGTCGCGCATTTGCTGGCGAGCCGTGGGCGCGGGGCGGGGCCGCGTCGGGTGGACGCGCGCTGGGTGGGACAAGGCTTGCACCGGCCCCACCCAACGCCGAAACAGATCACGCTCCAGCGCGGCGCGTTCGGCAGCCGCGCGTTCGGCCGCCGCTTGGGCCAAGGCTGCCTGCCGCTGCTGGCGTAGCGCTTCGAGCAAAGCGTCGAGGCCGTCGAGGCTTTGGGCGCGCGTGCGGCGCTTCGGTGGCGGAGGGCTCACATCAACCCCCGCTCGGCCATGGACAGCGCCGCACCGGGCCCGACGATGACGTGATCGAGCACGCGGATGTCGAGCAAGGCGAGGGCAGCGCGCAGCGTTTGCGTCAGCGATTGATCGGCCGCACTGGGCTCGACGCTGCCGCTGGGATGGTTGTGTGCGAGGACGACCGAGGCGGCGTGGTGCTGCAGCGCGCGCATCGCCACTTCGCGGGGATAGACGCTGGTTTGGCCGAGCGTGCCGCGAAACAGCTCCTCGAGCGCGATCAGCCGGTTTTGGCTGTCGAGAAAAAGCACTGCGAAAACTTCGTAGGGCCGGCGCGCGAGATGCAGCGCGAGGTACTGTTTGACGGCCTCGGGCGCATCGAAAACCTCGCGGGTACGGAGTTGCTCGGCCAGCGCGCGGCGGGCGAGTTCGAGCACGGCGAGCAGTTCGGCGCGCTTGGCGGGGCCGAGTCCCTTGATGGGCTCGAGTTCGGCGGCGCCGGCATGCAGCAGGCCGGCGATGCCACCGAAGCCGATCGGTGGTGGCGCCAGGAGTTCACCCGCCAACTCCAGCACGCCTTTGCCCGCGAACCCGGTGCGCAGCAACAGCGCGAGCAGTTCACGGTCGCTCAAGGCGGCGGGCCCGCGCGCCAACAGCTTCTCGCGCGGCCGGCTGTCGTCTGGAAGTTCGTGCATGACCATGAGGGCGACCGCAACGGCCACCCAAGGCGGCCAGGTTTCTACAATGGAGGCAGTTTATGGCAATGCTGCCCTAGTTCCGCTTGCGCCTCGCAAGTCGGCCCTCTGGTCGTTGGGCACTTGCCCCAAAGGAATCGTTGATGACCCGTGTTCAGTCCGAATCGTTCTTGACCCTGCACTACCGCCTCGGCGGCGCGTCGGGGGACATCGTCAACACCTACGACGGCCCGCCTGCGACCCTGTCGCTCGGTTCGGGGCAGTTGGCCCCCGCGCTCGAGCAGCGCTTGATCGGCCTCGAGGAGGGGGCGCATGTCGTCTTTGACCTGGCGCCAGGCACCGTTTTCGGCGAGCGTCAGCCCGAGATGCTGCAGTGGGTGGCGCGTTCGCTGCTCGACCGTCTGGGGGAGCCGGGGGCAAGTTACGACATCGGCGAGGCGGTGGAGTTTCCCGCCCCGGATGGGCAGGGAAAGGTGGTGGGCGTCGTGCGCGAAGTTCGGGACGACGGCGCGGTGCTGTTTGATTTCAACCATCCCCTGGCGGGCCAGCCGGTGCGGTTCGAGGTTTCCATCATCGGAGTGCTGTGATGGCGCCTCCTGAACAGCAAGCCGGTGTTCCGGTGCAAGAAATCGTGCTCGCCGAGCCGCGGGGGTTTTGCGCCGGGGTCGATCGGGCCATCGAGATCGTCGAGCGCGCCTTGGCAAAGTTTGGCCGCCCAATCTACGTTCGTCACGAGATCGTGCACAACACCTTCGTGGTCAACGAGCTCAAGGCCAAAGGCGCGATCTTCATCGAGGATTTGGCCGAGGTTCCAGCGGGTGCGACGCTGGTGTTTTCGGCACACGGCGTGCCCAAAGCCGTCGAGGAGGAGGCCGCCGCCCGGGGTCTGCGGGTGTTCGATGCCACCTGCCCCTTGGTGACGAAAGTTCACGTGGAGGTGGCCAAGCTCGCGAAAGAGGGCTTTGAATTCATCATGATCGGCCACAAGGGACACCCCGAGGTCGAGGGGACGATGGGTCAACTCGACCGCGGCATCCACCTCGTCGAGGATGTGGCCGATGTCGCACGGGTGCAACCGGCACAGACCGAGCGCTTGGCGGTCGTGACCCAGACGACCTTGAGCGTCGATGACGCGGCGGAGATTCTGGCAGCGATCAAGGCCCGCTTCCCGAACGTGCGCGAACCGAAGCAGCAGGATATTTGCTACGCGACGCAGAACCGGCAGGATGCGGTCAAGCTGCTCAGCCGAGAGGTCGACGTGGTCATCGTCGTTGGCAGCCCGACCAGTTCCAACAGCAACCGCCTGCGGGAAGTGGCGCAGAAGCTCGGCACCGAGGCCTATATGGTCGACGCCGCCGACGAGCTGCGGCCCGAGTGGATTGCCGGCCGCACGCGCGTGGGCTTGACGGCGGGCGCGTCGGCGCCCGACGTGCTGGTGCAGGAGGTGGTCGCGCGGCTCAAGGCGCTGGGCGCCGTCTCGGTTCGCTCATTGGCCGGAGCCGAGGAGACGGTCAAGTTCCCGTTGCCCAAAGGCTTGCGGCTCGACGCAGATGCGGCCGCCTCGGCGGCGTCGGATCATCTGCATTGAACTGCTGAAAAAACAGCAACGAAAGTTCATTTTTCGCCGGCAATCGGCCCCCCTTTATCCATTCTTTAGCAATGCTCGACATCCAGCTCCTACGGAAAGACCTCGCCAGCGTCGTCGCACGCCTGGAGACGCGCCAGTCCCCCCAACCCTTTCTCGACGTGGCGGCCTTTTCGGCGCTCGAGGCTGAGCGCAAGACGCTGCAGACCCGCACCGAGGAGCTTCAGGCGCAGCGCAACGCGCTCAGTCGCCAGATCGGTCAGCTCAAGGCGCGCGGTGAGCCCGCCGACGCGGTTCTGGCCCAAGTCGCCGCGATCAAGCAAGAGCTCGAGTCTTCGGCCGTGCGGCTCGATGCGATCCAGGCCGAGTTGCAGTCGCTGTTGCTCGCGGTGCCCAACCTGCCGCATCCGAGCGTGCCCGTCGGCCCCGATGAAAGCGGCAACGTCGAGCTGCGCCGCTGGGGAACGCCGCGCAGCTTCGATTTTGAAATCCAAGACCATGTCGAAATCGGTGCGCGTCTCGGGCTCGACTTCGCCACGGGGGTCAAGCTGGCCGGTGCGCGTTTTACCTTCATGCGCGGGCCAGTGGCGCGCCTGCATCGGGCACTGGCGCAATTCATGCTCGACGTGCAGACGCGCGAGCATGGCTATACCGAGTGCTACACCCCCTACATCGTCAACGCGGACACGCTGCGGGGTACGGGCCAGTTGCCCAAGTTCGAAGCCGACCTGTTCGCGGCGAAGAAGGGCGGGCAAGAGGGCGACGATGGCCAGGCGCTCTACCTCATCCCGACTTCGGAAGTCACGCTCACCAATGTGGTGCGCGATGAAATTCTGGCCGAATCGGATCTGCCGGTGCGCCTGACAGCGCACACGCCTTGTTTTCGCTCGGAAGCGGGCAGCGCTGGGCGCGACACGCGCGGCATGATCCGTCAACACCAGTTCGACAAGGTCGAGATGGTGCAGATCGTCCACCCCGATCGCAGTTACGAGGCGCTCGACGAAATGACGGGGCACGCCGAAGCGATCTTGCAGAAACTCGGACTGCCGTACCGCGTGATGCTGCTGTGCACCGGCGACATGGGCTTTGGCGCCGCGCGCACGCATGATCTCGAGGTCTGGGTGCCGGCGCAGGGCACGTACCGAGAGATCAGCTCGGTTTCGAATTGCGAAGCCTTCCAAGCCCGCCGCCTGCAGGCACGCTTCAAGAATGCGCAAGGGAAAAACGAGCTGGTTCACACGCTCAACGGCTCGGGCCTGGCTGTGGGCCGGACCTTGGTGGCCGTGCTCGAAAACTATCAGAACGCCGACGGTTCCGTCACCGTGCCCGAGGCGCTGCGGCCCTACCTCGACGGTGTCGAGGTGCTGCGCGGCTGATACAATATGCGCTTTGATCCGGAGAGATGGCAGAGTGGTCGAATGCGCCGGACTCGAAATCCGGTATACGGTAACCCCGTATCCAGGGTTCAAATCCCTGTCTCTCCGCCAAAATCAAAAAAGGCCGCATTCGCGGCC
>NZ_JAEMQB010000101.1:0-22424 GCF_022759015.1 Tibeticola sp.
AGGAGTCAGGTGGCAGTTACGGTACCGGAGCGGCAAGCGGGTCGATAGGCGCGATTGGGCGGAGAGGTGGACTTTGTGTGCTTCGCCAAGAGCCTGCAATTAAAGCCACGTCCGTGGTTATCTTATCCCATCAAAGCCGATTCCGGGTTAACCGTGACAGGTCTTTGAGGGATCTCCGAGGAAGAATTTAAAAGGAAGTCGGTCCCGCCACCCGCATCGTCGCCACCCTCGGCCCGGCGTCGAACACGCCGGAAATGCTCGAAGCCATGATTCGTGCCGGGGTCGACGTGGTGCGGCTGAACTTCAGCCACGGCTCGGCACAGGACCACATCGACCGGGCGCAGCGGGTGCGCGAGGCGTCGGCGCGCGTCGGGCGGGAAGTCGCCATCATGGCCGACCTGCAAGGGCCGAAGATTCGCGTCGGCAAGTTCGCGGCGGGCAAGGTTCAGCTCGTGCCGGGGCAGCCCTTCGTGCTCGACGCCGAGCGCAGCGAGCCCGGTGACGAGCGCGGCGTCGGACTCGACTACAAGGAACTGCCGCGGGATGTGCGGCCCGGCGACGTGCTCTTGCTCAATGACGGGCTCATCGTGCTCGACGTGGTGTCGGTCGAGGGTTCGCGGGTGCACACCGTCGTCAAGGTCGGCGGGGAGCTCTCCAACAACAAAGGCATCAACAAGCAGGGCGGCGGACTCACCGCGCCCGCGCTCACCGACAAGGACCGCGAAGACATCGTCACCGCGATGAGTTTCGACGCCGACTACATCGCGGTGAGCTTCCCTAAGAGCGCCGAGGACATGCAGCTCGCACGGCGGCTGTGCGACGCGGCCGCACGGGGTGGGCACCGCGCCGGGCTGATCGCCAAAATCGAGCGGGCCGAGGCGATTCCGGCGCTCGAATCCATCATTCTGGCGAGCGACGGCATCATGGTCGCGCGCGGCGACCTCGCCGTCGAGGTGGGCAACGCCGCGGTGCCGGCCTTGCAAAAGCGCATGATCCGCCTTGCGCGCAGCCATGACCGGCTCGCCATCACCGCCACGCAGATGATGGAGAGCATGATCACCAACCCCGTGCCCACGCGCGCGGAGGTCAGCGACGTGGCCAATGCGGTGCTCGACGGCACCGACGCGGTCATGCTCAGCGCCGAGACCGCCGCGGGCCGCTACCCGCTCGAGACGGTGCAGGAGATGGCCAAGATCTGCGCCGCCGCCGAACAGGCCGACCAGATCGAGCACGGCGCGCTCGATGCGGACTTCAACAACCAGCAGCTCAGCCGCATCGACCAGTCCATCGCCATGGGTGCGCTGTTCACCGCACATGCCTTGGGCGCGCGCGCGATCGTGGCGTTCACCGAATCGGGTGCCACTGCGTTGTGGATGAGTCGCCACCGCACGCACATCCCGATTTACGCCCTGACCTCGCGGCTGGCCACGCAGCGGCGCATGGCGCTGTTTCGCAACGTCACGGCCTTGCTCATGAACGCCAGCGCCGACCGCGACACCGCCTTCGCGCAGGCCGAGGAACTGCTCAAGACCCGCGGCATCATCGCCTCCGGCGAGGTGTACGCCATCACCTGCGGTGAACCCATGGGCAGCCCGGGCGGCACCAACATGCTCAAGGTCTGCCGGGCGGCGTAATCGCAGCCGCGGGACATGCCGCCGTCAGTCCGGCGTCGGGGCCTGTCGCTAGAATTTTTTTGGTTTCTGGCGAAACCGAAGGGCGGCGGCGCGTCGGCGCTGCCGGCGTTTCAAGAACCTCCAAGCGACAGGACTTCCCCATGGCTCTCGTCTCCATGCGCGAACTGCTCGACCACGCCGCCGAGCACGGCTACGGCATTCCGGCCTTCAACGTCAACAACCTCGAACAGGTGCAGGCCGTCATGTCGGCCGCCGACGAGGTGGGCGCCCCCGTCATCCTGCAAGCGAGCGCTGGCGCGCGCAAATACGCGGGCGAGAGCTTCATCAAGCACCTGATCCAAGCGGCAACCGAAGCCTGGCCGCACATCCCCCTGGTGATGCACCAGGACCACGGCACCAGCCCGAAGGTGTGCGAAGGCGCGATCCGGCTGGGCTTCGGCTCGGTGATGATGGACGGTTCGCTCCTGGAGGACGGCAAGACGCCCTCGAGCTTTGACTACAACGTTCGGGTCACGCGCGAAGTGGTCGAAATGGCGCACCGGGTCGGCGTCACCGTCGAAGGGGAACTCGGCTGTCTGGGCTCGCTCGAGACGGGCTTGGCCGGTGAAGAAGATGGCATCGGCGCCGAGGGCAAGCTCGACCATTCGGCGCTCTTGACCGACCCCGAGGAGGCCGCCCGTTTCGTCGAAGCCACGCAGCTCGACGCGCTGGCCATCGCCATCGGAACGAGCCACGGCGCCTACAAATTCACGCGCCCACCGACCGGCGACGTGCTGGCGATCAGCCGCGTGAAGGAGATCCACGCGCGCATCCCGAACACGCATCTCGTCATGCACGGCAGCTCCAGCGTGCCGCAGGATCTGCTCACGCTCATCAACAGCTACGGCGGACAGATGAAGCAAACCTGGGGAGTGCCCGTGGGCGAGATCCAAGAGGCCATCAAGCATGGCGTGCGCAAGATCAACATCGACACCGACATCCGCATGGCCATGACCGGTGCGGTGCGCAAGTTCCTCGCCGAAAACCCCGAGAAATTCGACATGCGCGAATGGATGAAGCCTGCGCGCGAGGCCGCCAAGGCCATCTGCAAGCAGCGCTATCTCGAATTCGGCTGCGAAGGCCAGGGCCCGAAGATCAAAGGCCTGCCGTTGTCCGTGATGGCCGAGCGCTATGCCCGTGGTGAGCTCGCACAGGTCGTGCATTGAGGGAGTCCATCCCTGCGGGCGCACGCCGATACGGGCGTTGCGCCCGGCAGGGCGATAATTTCGGGGCCCGGCGCTTGCGTCGGGCCTCTTCATTTTTCAGCTCGCTCACATGACCACCGCCTTGCACACCTCCAACCTCCATTCCTTGCCGCTGCTCGCGCGTGGCAAGGTGCGCGACAACTATGCGGTCGGGGACGACCGCATCCTGATGGTGGCCACCGACCGGATCAGCGCCTTCGACGTCATCATGGGCGAGCCCATCCCGGGCAAGGGCGTCTTGCTGACCCAGATGGCCTTGTTCTGGTTCGACAAGCTGCGCCACATCTGCCCCAACCACCTCACGGGCGAGTCGCCCGAGCGCGTGGTCGCGCCGGACGAGGTCGATCAAGTCCGGGGTCGCTCCATGCTGGTCAAGCGCCTCACGCCGCTTCCGGTCGAAGCCGTGGTGCGCGGCTACCTCGCGGGCAGTGGGTGGAAGGAGTATCAGGAGCATGGCGCTGTCTGCGGTGTGCCGCTGCCGCCGGGCTTGAAAAACGCGTCCCGTTTGCCCGAGCCGATTTACACGCCGGCGGCCAAGGCGGCGGTCGGTGAGCACGACGAGAACATCAGCTATGAGCGCACGGTGGAGATGATCGGGCCCGAGCACGCCGCGCGCATCCGTGAACTGTCGATTGCGCTCTACCGCGCGGCGGCCGACTTTGCGCTGACCAAGGGCATCATCATCGCCGACACGAAGTTCGAGTTTGGCCTCGACCGCGACGGTACGGTGGTGTTGATGGACGAGGTGCTGACTCCGGACTCCTCGCGTTACTGGCCGCTCGAGAGTTACGCCGAGGGCAGCAACCCGCCGAGTTTCGACAAGCAGTTTTTGCGCGACTGGCTCGAGCAGGTGCGCATCCACGGCCAGCCCTGGAACAAGACGCCGCCGGCGCCGCACCTGCCGCTCGAGGTGATCGAAAAAACCGCCGAGAAATACCGTGAGGCGCTGCAGCGCCTCACCGCCTGAGGCCGCACACGGCGAGGGCGCCACCTCGCCCGCTCGAGTGGGTTCAGTTCAGCGCCATGCTCAGGCGGCGGCGATAGCGCGAGACGAGCTCGGCTTGCGGGTCTTGCTCGACCGCGGCCTTGCCCGCGATCTCGATGCCGCCGGCCGTCCGGCCTGCTGCGACGGCGCCCGGTTGTGCTGGCTTGCGCGGGCTGAGCAGTTCCAGAATCGCCACCATGGTCTTGCGCGGCGCTTCGTCGTCCCACTTCTTGTCGCGCATGATGATTTCGAGCAACTCGTCCATCGCCGCGGTCCATTCGCCGCGGTTCATGAGTACCCGGGCTTTGGCAAAGCGGGTCTCGAAGTCGCGCTTGTTTTGCTCGATGCGCGCATCGAACTGTTCGATCGGCCACTGGCCCCGAGGGTCGTTCGCCGCGAATTCGCGCGCTTTGAGCCATTGGTCCAGAGCCTCGAAGCGCAGCGGCACCGGAATGCGTGCGAGCGCGGGCGCCAGGGCCGCGGCGGCTTCGTCGAGCCGCCCGAGCTCGATGAGCAAGCGCACATAGTCCTCGCGCAGGTCGTCGTTTTCGGGGGCGGCGGCCAGGGCGTCGGCCATACGGCGCAGGGCCGCATCGACGTCGCCGGCTTCGAGCTGCTGCTTGGCCTCTTGGGCCTCGGCCTGGGCGGCAAGCTCGGTTTCCGCGGGCACGTGCTTGTCGAGGAAGGCGCGCACCTGGCCTTCGGGCAAGGCGCCCATGAAGCCATCGACCGGCTGGCCGTTCTTCAGGAGCACGCAGGTCGGAATGCTGCGGATGCCGAAGGCGCCGGCGAGTTCCTGCTGCTCGTCGGAATTGATTTTCACGAGCTTGAACCGCCCGCCATAGGCCGCTTCGAGCTTTTCGAGCACCGGGCCGAGCGCGCGGCAGGGCCCGCACCAGGGTGCCCAGAAGTCGACCAGCACGGGGGTAGTCATCGAGGCTTCGATGACCTCGGATTCAAAGTTTTCCAGGGTGACGTCGATCATGGTGGGGTAACTCAGGGCTGTAACCGTAAAATTCAAGCAACTTCCGACAGGCACTCAATGACCGCTGCGCTCATCGGTGTGGTCATGGGCTCCAGTTCCGACTGGGACACCATGCAGCACGCAGTCCAGATTCTCCAACACTTCGACGTCGCCCACGAGGCGCGGGTCGTTTCCGCGCACCGCATGCCCGACGATATGTACGCCTATGCCGAAGCCGCCCAGCCGCGCGGCCTGCGCGCCATCATCGCGGGGGCGGGTGGGGCCGCGCATCTGCCGGGCATGCTCGCGGCCAAGACCGTGGTGCCGGTGCTCGGCGTGCCGGTGGCGAGCCGGCATCTGCAGGGCGTGGACTCGCTGCACAGCATCGTGCAGATGCCCAAGGGCGTGCCGGTGGCCACCTTCGCGATTGGTGCGGCAGGGGCGGCCAATGCGGCACTGTTCGCGGTGGCCATGTTGGCGCAACACGACGCGGCCTTGCGGGCGCGGCTCGAGGCCTACCGTGCCGAGCAAACCGCCGCCGCGCGCGCGATGACGCTGCCGCCCACCGGAGCCGCCGCATGACCGAAACCGCAACGCGGGCAGCCACCATCCTGCCCGGAACTACGGCCACCGGCGCGCAGACCACGCTGGGCGTGATGGGCGGCGGGCAGCTCGGCCGCATGTTCGTGCAGGCCGCTCAGGCCATGGGTTACTTCACCGCGGTGCTCGACCCCGATCCGGCAAGCCCCGCGGGCCTGGTGAGCCACTTCCACATCCAGGCCGACTACCTCGACGAGCAGGCGCTGGCGCAGCTCATGCAGCGGTGTTCGGCCATCACGACCGAGTTCGAAAACGTCCCCGCGGCGGCTTTGCACACGCTCGGCGCGCACCGGCCGGTGGCGCCCGGCGCCCGCGCGGTCGCCATCGCGCAGAACCGCATCCAGGAAAAACAGTTCTTCAACCGCTGCGGCGTGGCCACCGCGCCTTGGGCGGCGATCGAGTCCGAGGCCGACTTGGCGGCGGTGTCCGACGCGCTGCTGCCCGGGGTGCTCAAGACCGCGCGGCTGGGCTACGATGGCAAGGGGCAGGTTCGGGTCGCCTCGCGCGCGGCGCTGGGCGAGGCGTGGCGGCAACTCGGCGCGGTTCCCTGCGTGCTCGAGCGCCTGCTGCCGCTGGTCGATGAATGCTCGGTGATCGTCGCGCGAGGCTGGAACGGCCAGACGGTGCATTACCCGCTGCAGCGCAATCTGCACCGCGACGGGATTTTGGCCGTGACCGAGGCTTTTGAAGGAAATCTGCCTTATCCCGGCGTCAATCGGGCACTGGATGCTGCCAAAACAATAGCAGACGAGCTGGGCTACGTCGGGGTGCTGTGCGTCGAATTCTTCGTGCTCGCCGATGGGTCGCTGGTGGCCAACGAAATGGCGCCGCGACCCCACAACAGCGGGCACCACACGGTCGATTCCTGCGACCTCTCGCAGTTCGAGGCGCAGGTGCGCACGCTCGCCGGCTTGCCGCTGGTCGCCCCGCGCCAGCACAGCGCGGCGGTGATGCTCAACCTGCTCGGCGATCTCTGGTTCGACGGTGAGGGGCGTGCCCGCACGCCCGCCTGGGTCGAGGTGCTGGCGCTGCCGGGGGCGCATCTGCATTTGTACGGCAAGCTGCAGGCGCGGCCTGGGCGCAAGATGGGTCACCTGACCTTCACCGCCGCGAGCGCCGCCGAGGTGCGTGCCACCGCCGCGCGGGCGGCAGCCCTGCTGGGCATGGCGCCGTGGTGAGTCCCGCTGGCGAACGCCCGTGATCCTCGACGGAACCCGGACCGAATCGATCGACGCCGCCGTGCGCACGCTGCGCGCGGGCGGGATCGTCGCCATGCCGACCGAAACCGTCTACGGCCTCGCCGCCGATGCGGAGAACCCCGACGCCGTTGCGGCCATCTATGCGGCCAAAGGTCGGCCGAGCGATCACCCCTTGATCCTGCATGTCGCCGATGCCGACGCGGTCACCGCCTTTGCGCAAGAGGTCCCAGCCTTCGCGCGCGCGCTGATGGACGCGTTCTGGCCCGGGCCTTTGACCTTGATTCTGCCCCGCCGGGCTGGGGTTGCAGCGGCAGCGGCCGCGGGCCAGCCGTCGGTGGGCTTGCGCTGCCCTGCGCATCCGGTGGCGCAGGCGCTCTTGCGCGCCGCCGCCGCGCAGGGCATCCGGGCGCTGGCGGCACCCAGTGCCAACCGCTTTGGACGCATCAGCCCGACCCGCGCCGAGCATGTCGTCGCCGACCTGGGGGAGCGCGTGCTCGTGCTCGACGGCGGCCCGTGTGCGGTGGGGATCGAGTCGACCATCGTCGATGCCACGCGGGGCGCGCCCGTCTTGCTGCGTCCCGGGCAAATCGACCGCGAGGCGCTCGCCGCGGCGGCGGGCATGCCCATACTCGACCCCGACGAAGTCCAGGCGGGAGCGACCCCCAAGGCCAGTGGCACCTTGGCCGCTCACTACGCGCCGCGTGCGCCGGTGCGCTTGATGTCGGCGCGCGAGCTGCAGACGGCGCTGGAATTGCTCGGTGCCGATGCTGCGCGTGCCGGGGTTGCCGTCTACGCGCGCAGCGCGCTGCCGAACCTGGCCACGCCCCTGGCGCGGCGCATGCCCGACGACGCCGGCGCGGCCGCGCAGCAGTTGTTCGACACCTTGCGCGGCTTCGACGACGCGGGCGCACGGCTGATCTGGGTCGAGCTGCCGCCCGACACCCCGGCGTGGGAGGGCGTGCGCGACCGCCTGCGGCGTGCGGCCGCTGCGGCGACCGGCGGCTGAACCGTTCGCAGCAGCGTCGGCGCCGGGTGTGCGGTGCGCAAGGGACTTGTTCAGCGTTGCCTTAAACTCGGTCGTTCCCCTTGGAGACTTCCCTATGACCCCGTCCCTTTCCCGTCGCGCCTTTCTCACGCTTGCCGGTGGCGCTGCGGCGGCCCTGAGTGGCTGCGGCTCGAGTTCCATCGTCTCTGCGCTCAAGCCGGATCGGTTCTTTGCCCTCGGCGATGATTTCAGTGACTTGGGCGAGACGGGCGTGCGTTACACCGTCAACGACGGCAGCGTCAACATCTGGACGCAACA
This sequence comes from Tibeticola sp., assembly GCF_022759015.1. Classification (NCBI taxonomy): domain Bacteria; kingdom Pseudomonadati; phylum Pseudomonadota; class Betaproteobacteria; order Burkholderiales; family Comamonadaceae; genus Tibeticola; species Tibeticola sp. The sequence goes on from NZ_JAEMQB010000101.1 coordinate 7,930, forward strand.
GCTCGTGAGCATCTACCAAAAGACGATCACGACGGCGTCTGCGGGCGGCTTGTCGTATGCGCAAGGGGGCGCCTGGATCAGCGGCGCGACCAACAGCGTCGAGTCTCAGCTCAACCGGATGTTGGCCAACCACGCCCTAGGCCCGAACGACGTCGTGCTCATCGGTGCGGGCATGAATGAAATCATCGACGCCGTGACCCAAACCGGGATTTCGGACGCCACGACCACGCGCGTGCGCGCAGCGGGCGATGCGCTCGCCTCCCTCGTGCGTCGTCTCGTCGCCGCAGGCGCCAAGTACGTTTTGGTGGCCGGTGTCTATAACCTCGGCATCACGCCCTGGGCGGTGGCCCGGGGGCAGGCTTCGGCGATCACCGACCTCTCGATCCACTTCAACAACCGCTTCCTCGTCTCGGCGGTGGACTTGGGCGCGAATGTGCTCTACGTCGATACGGCCTTGTATTTCAACCTGGTCCATGCCTTGCCGGCGGGCCACGGTTTGGTCAATGTCACCGACGCCGCCTGCACCACGCCCGACGCGACCACCTGCACCGCGAGCACGATAGCGGCCAACATCGACTACACGCGCGCGTTGTTTGCCGATGCCACGCACCTCACGCCGGTGGCGCACCGACTGTTCGGCGTCGAGGCCTACAACAAGCTGACCGGGCGTTGGTGAACCGGTGCGGGGCGCTTGGCGCGGATCCGGCCCCAGAGCCCAAGAAAAAAGCGAGCCGTGGCTCGCTTTTTTGCTTTGGAGGGAGGCGGGGTCAGAACCGATAGCCCACCATGACTCCGACCGTCGTCGGATTGAGCTTGATGTCCAGCGTCTGGCCGGTGGACAGCGTGGTGCGGGTCTTCAGCCAGGTCTTGGCAGCCACGGCGTCGATGAACCAGCGGTCGTTGAGCATCAAAGTCACGCCGAACTGGACGGTGGGCACGAGCTTGGACTCGATCGACAAGGTCGTCGGGTTGGACGGCGTGCCACCGGTCAGCGCGGTCAGCGTATTCGTGCTGCGCTCTTTGAAGAACTTGGCATAGGTCGGCCCCGCGCCGACATAGGGTCGGACCTTGGCGTTGGCTTCGCCAAAACGGTATTGCGCAAACACCGTGATCGGCAGCGCCTTGGTTTCGCCGATCTTGCCGACGCCGGCAATCGCGCCGTCGCCGTAGATGTTGTGCTTGAACGGCAGCGCCAGCGGCACGTCGATCGCCCAGTGGTCATCGACGGTGTAGTTCACGCCGCCGGCGAGTTGGCTTGCGTTGCCCACGTCGACCGTGGTGTGGGGAAAGGCCGGCGGAGAGAGGTCGCCGCTGGTGACCGAGGGCGAGATTTGCATCGCGCCCAGGCGTGCACTCAGGGTGCCGGCGGTTTGGGCTTGCGCCGCCGATGCGGTGAGCAGGGCAGCGCCGAGCAGCGCGAGGGTCGAGAGCTTGGGGTTCATGTTCGTCAGTCCTCCAGGGTTCAGAGCCAGCCGGCCTGGGCCAGCGAACGCGAAACGAGCTGGCTCATCAATTGATAGCCATACGGCGTCGGGTGGAAGCCGTCAGAGAAGGCGTAGCGCTTCCACCAGTCGGGGCTGCTCTCGCCCGCCGGCGGGTTTGCCGACAGGGCTTGCGCCGTGCAGGTTTGGAAGTTGTACGCGGGCAGGCCGTCGCTGCCGACGCCAACCGCTGGGCAGGCCGGGGTTTTGACGTTGGTCAGGCCGTATTGCGCGGGGTGCGCCACTTCGTCGTTGAAGTTGTTGTAGAAGTCGACGATGGCGACGCGGCTATCGCCCGCGAACTTGTTGGCCAGTTCCTGGTTGAAGGCCTGAATCCAACTGTTGAACAGCGCTTCGGCCTGGCTGCGGGCGGTCGCGCCGTGCGCCGCTTCGATGGCGCCGAGCACCGCCTGGAAGCGCGGTGTGTTCGTGATGCCTGGTATGTTCAGGATCGCCACATGCTGCGCGCCACGATCGAGCGCGTGGGCTTTGATGGCCGCAGCGAAGCTGTCGGCCAACGCCGTCATGTAGACCCCACCGGCGATGGCGGCGCCGTTGGCCTGTCCGAGCGTGCTGGCCACCGTTGCCGGGGGCAGCAGCGAAAGCAGCAAGGCTTGATAGGCCGCACCACCGTCGCTCGCTGCCTTCAGGTAGGCGCCGACCAGGTCGGCAGCGTCATTGCCGCCGCCGTCGATGAGCAGCAGCTGATTCGCCTGGTAGCTGCCGGCCACCGCACCGGCATCGGCGAGCTGCTTCACGATGGAGAAGGGGGCTGCCGAGCCGCCGTTGCTGGCCTGGTTGTTGATGCGTCCGCTGCCAACGGCGTAGCTGGTGCAGCCGGGCTTCGGGTTGGGAACGAAGGTCGTGCCGGTGAACTTGTAGAAATTGCACAACTGCGGCGCGCCGATCTGTGCGGCGATGCGTTCGGTCCAGATGGTGTTGGGTTCGGCATCGCTCGCCTGCACCGAGAACACCCGGCCAAAGCCGGGCAACCCGTCGAACACGCCACTGTCGGACAGGCTGTCGCCCATGACGACGACCGAAGACAGCGCGGCGCGGCTGCCCGGACCTTCGGCCCCGCCACCGCCGCAGGCGGACAGGACCACAGCCGCGGCGAGCGCGGCGAATTTCCATCGGATTTTGAACATCATGCTGGGGCTCCTCTCGATGAGCGTTGCGGGGAAATCGGATCAAAAAGAACGGTCGTTCAAATTTTCCTCAGGCATGTTACCCGCGGTCATCGATTTCGTCGCTTGGGGTTTGTCCGGGGTGGCCGGCTCGGGTTGCGGCAGGGCCCGCGCCTGGGTGCGTCCGGGGCTCGGAGCGTCTTGCGCGACCCATTCCAGCAGCGCGTCGAGCGCAGGCCGCGCCGCCGGGGCCTCCGGCGCATTGACGATGGCGACCACCGCATAGAGCCGATCGCTGGCGCTGCGCACATAGCCCGCAATCGCCGCGACGTCGCGCAAGGAGCCGGTTTTGAGCCAGGCTCGGCCCAGCAAAGGCGAGTCGGGTCGACGTTCGCGCAGCCGGGCAACCGTGCCGTCGATGCCTGCGACCCCGAGCGAGTCGATGAAGGGCTCGGCCACGGCGCTGTGCACCGCCGCGCGCAGCACGGCCGCCAGCGCCTCGGCGCTGAGCCGCGCGTGGCGTGAAAGCCCCGATCCGTTTTCGATCTCGGGCGCTTCGGCCACCGCGCCCAGACGCTGCTGCCACCAGCGGCGCAGCCGCTCGCGCGAGGCCGCGAAGCTGCCCTGGCCTTGCTCCACGGCCGAGAGCGTGAGGAAGAGCTGTTGCGCCATGACGTTGTTCGAAAACTTGTTGATGTCCGCAACGATGCTGGCCAGCGGCAGCGAGCGCGCCTGCAGCAGCGGCTGGGTGACGGGCGCCTCGCCAGGGGCGATCCAACGCACGCGGCCGGTGAGCGTGCCGCCGCCGGCGCGCCAGAGCGCCTCCACCACCCGCGGCGCGTAGCGTTCGGGCGCGGGGTAGGCCACCGGCCATTCGCGCACGCCGCAGGCCAGCGGGTAAGCCCCTTCGAAGCGCACGCGATCGGGGTCGGTGAAGTCGGCGCGCAAGCGTGCTCGCCAGTCGCCGCAGGGGGCGGTGCTCAGCGGCACGGATTCCGGCAGCTCGACCCCGGCGAGCGGCGGTTGCGCGTCGATGCGGGCGCGGCCGCGTTCGGGTTCGGGTATGAAGCGGTAGACGACGGCTTTGAAATTGATCAGCAAGCCCTCGGGTCGGGCGTTGTAAGGGCGCAGCGGCTCGTCGTCGAACCGCGCCGGGTTGGGGTCGACCGGCTCGAAAATTCGGCCGTCGAGCACGATGTCCCCGCGCACCTGAACGATGCCGGCCGCGCGCACCTCCGCCAGCAGCGCTTCGAGCCGCTCGACCACCAGTTTGGGGTCGCCGCTGCCGCGCAGCACCAGATTGCCGTCGAGCACACCGTCGTGCACACGACCCGTGGTTTCGACCCGGTTCGTCCAGGTGAAATCCGGCCCCAGCAGTTCGAGCGCTGCAAAGGTGGTGACGAGCTTCATCAGCGAAGCGGGGTTGCGCGGCTCGGTGGCTTGCCAGCGCAGCACCGTTCGAGCCGGTGGCGGCGCAGAAGTCGAGCGCGTCCCCGGGCGGGCTGCGTCCGGATCGATCGCCTCGACCGAAACCGACAGGGCCGATTCGGCCACGCCCGACCGGGCCAGCGCCGCCCGCACACTCGCAGGCAGTTCCGCAGCGGGGCCTGCCCACGCGGTGACGCTCATCAGGACCAAGAGCGTCACGCACCCCAGGCCGACCGCCGCGCGCCATGAGCGTCGGCGGCCAGCGTTTTTTGCCGGGTGGTTTGCGGTCATGGGGTTCAGTTTAGGGCAACGCTGAACCCGTCCCTCGCGCGCTGCCCATCCCGATTGCGGGCGGTCTCTGTCGCGCGAATTCCTCGCCATAATCGCCCAATGCCCTTGGATCGCCCCTTCCCGATGCCGGCTGCGCAGCACGCCCCGCAGAAATGGCTGGCGCTCGACACCACGACCGAACAGTTGAGCGTGGCCGTGGGCGTCGACGCGCCCGAAGGAGGGGTGCCTCGGCTTTGGGAGGCGGTCGAACCGGGTGGCGCCCGGGCTTCGTCGCGCGTGATTGCCCTGGTGTTCGAGGGGCTCGAGCGCGCGGGCTTGCGGCTGGCAGATCTGGATGCGATCGCGTTTGGCGCGGGGCCGGGCGCATTCACGGGTTTGCGCACGGCGTGCGCCGTCGCGCAGGGCTTGGGCTTTGGCGCGCAGCGTCCGTTGCTGCCAGTGGACAGTCTGCTCGCGCTGGCGGAGACCGCGCGCATCCAGATCGCGGCACCGGAATCGCCGCTCGAGGTGCTCTCGGTGCTCGACGCCCGTATGGGCGAGTTTTATGCGGGGCACTACCGTTGGGACGGCGCGCGCTGGCAGACGGTCCAGACCTGGCCGGCGCTGACGGGGCCAGCGCTGGCGGCCGCGATCGAAGGTGCGGGGCGGCGGCCCGACTGGATCGTGGGCAACGCCGTAGGGGTTGCCGGTGCCGAGGCGTTTTTGTCGCTGTGGCCCGAGGGGGCGCGGCGGTCCGCAATCCCGGGCGCTGCGGCGATGGTGCGGCTCGCGCCGGAGCTTTGCCGGGCCGGCCTTGCGGTGGCGGCCGAGGCGGCCGAGCCGCATTACGTGCGCGACAAGGTGGCTCAGACCACGGTCGAGCGTCAGGCCGCAGGGGGCCGCAGATGAGCACCGCGCAAGGTCGCCCGCAAGCCGGCGCAGCTGCCGGTGCCTCAGGACTCGCCCGGAGCGGGGGCTCGCTCGTGGGCGCCGAGGACGGGTGGCGCGCGCCGGCCGAAGCGGCGTTGGGACCGCCGGCCGAACTGCTGCCGATGACGCCCGAGTGGATCGAGCGGGTCGTGGCGGTCGAGCAAACGGCCTATAGCCACCCCTGGAGCCGACGTCACTTCGAGGACACACTCGCAGCCGGATATCACGCGCGGCTGCTGGTCGGCGGCGAGACGCTGATGGGCTACTACGTGGCGATGAAAGGGGTGGATGAAGTCCATCTTCTGAACCTGACGGTTGCACCGGCGCACCAGGGCCAGGGCTGGGGACGGTTGCTGCTCGAAGCCATGGATACCTGGGCACGCAGCGTCGGCGCGCAGACGGCGTGGCTGGAAGTCCGCGTCAGCAACGAGCCCGCGTTGCGGCTCTACGAGCGCCACGGCTACCGACGGGTGGGCCTGCGCCGGGCTTACTACCCCGCGGCGCGCGGCGTGCGGGAAGACGCGGTGGTGATGTGCTGTTCGCTCGAGGAGCCCCCGGGATGCCGCCGCTGACGCCGCGCCAACGCGCGATGCTCGCCGAGATGGGCGTGCGCGTGTGGCTGCCCGAGGATCGAGCGGCCGAAGCAGCCCGCCCCGCGGCGTCGGCAGCGGAAGTCACTCCTGAAACAATAGCAGACAGCGCCCATTTAACGCCGGCAAAGGTGGCAAATCTTTCAAAAAACCCCGAGGTCTCGGGCCAGCCGCAGGCGCAGACCCCGACCCCCGCCACGCCGCCGGTGCCGACCGCGAGCACCCCTGCCGTGAGCGCCGCTGCGGTCGCCTCGGTGGCCGCCGCCGCGCAGGACTGGGACGCCTTGCGGGCCGCGGTCGAGTCTTGCCGCGCCTGTCCGCTCGGGGCGCAGCGGCGCCACGCGGTGTTCGGGGTGGGTGACGTGCGTGCGCGCTGGCTCGTCGTGGGCGAGGCGCCGGGGGAGCAGGAAGACGCGCAGGGCGAGCCTTTCGTGGGCCCGAGCGGCCGCTTGCTCGACGCGATGCTGCGCAGCATCGGCCTCGACCGCGCAGCTTCGTCCGAGGGCGAGCGCGCAGCGGCCGAATCGAGCGCGGTTCCGCTCTTTGCGCCGCCGCAGGCGGTCTACATCGCCAACGCCGTCAAGTGCCGGCCGCCCCGCAACCGCAACCCTTCGGAAGCCGAAATGGCGCAATGCGCACCGTTTCTGGCGCGGCAGATCGAATGGCTGCAGCCTCAGCTCATCCTGGCCGTGGGTCGCATTGCCGCCCAGGCCGTGCTGGGCCGAACCGAGCCACTGGGGCGCCTGCGCGGCCAGGTGTATCGCTACGGGAACATTCCAGTCGTGGTCACGTTTCATCCCGCCTACCTCTTGCGCAGTCCGGCCGAAAAGGCGCGCGCCTGGGAAGACCTGTGCCTGGCGCGGTCCATTGGCGCTGGTGCAGGCGCTTCGTCCATCGAGGTCGGAGTGCCCGACGGGCTCCTAGAATCTCGCCATGACCTTTCTCGACCTGCTCCGCAGCGCCAGCGCGCGCCATGATTCGATGTTGTGCGTGGGGCTGGACCCCGAGCCGCAGCGGTTTCCGCTGCATTGGCGGGGGGACGCCGCGCGCATGGCGGACTTTTGCATGGCGATCGTGGATGCGACGGCCGACCGGGTGTGTGCGTTCAAGCCGCAAATCGCATACTTTGCCGCGCACGGCGCCGAGGCTCAGCTCGAGCGGGTGATCCACCACATCCGCGCCGTTGCGCCGGGGGTGCCGGTGATTTTGGATGCCAAGCGCGGCGACATCGGCTCCACCGCCGAGCAGTATGCGCGCGAGGCCTTCGAGCGTTACCGGGCTGACGCGGTGACGCTGTCGCCCTTCATGGGTTTCGACACGGTCGAGCCCTATTTGCGCTACGAGGGCAAGGGGGCGTTCCTGCTCTGCCGTACGTCCAACCCCGGCGGCGACGATTTCCAGGCGCAGCGGCTTGCCGATGTGCCGGGGCAGCCGCGCTTGTTCGAGCACATCGCGCGGCTCGCGCAAGGGTCGTGGAACCGCAACGGGCAGCTCGGCCTCGTCGTGGGGGCGACCCGACCGGCCGAGATCGAGCGCGTGCGCGCGCTCGCCCCAACGCTGCCGCTTTTGATTCCGGGCGTGGGCGCTCAGGGTGGAGATGCCGATGCCACGGTGCGCGCGGGCTGGCGTGCCGATGCGCCGATCGTGGTGAACTCCTCGCGCGCGATCCTCTACGCGGGCAGCGGCCCCGATTTCGCCACTGCCGCACGCACCGAAGCCGAGCGCACGCGCGTGCAGCTCAACGCGGCCCGCGGCTGAGGGCGGCCAGGCTGGATCGGGCCTGTGCCCTGTCGCGCGCGCCCGACAAGCTGGGTAAAGACCTGTAAATCTCGCGCGGACCGTGGCCGTGTGCTTGGATACTGTGGCGCGTCGAGGCGACGCTGAACCGTTCCCGCCGCGCGTGGCGGGCTCAGCGCTGCCGCTTGCTGGAGGACGGGACGATGGAGCATGCAACTCAGGAACGGGCGGGGGGGTCGCAGGCCACCACCGAAGCGGCGCTGGAGTCGGGCATCGACCCAGCCGTCTCGCCGCGGTCTTGGGCCGGGCGGGCCGGCGTGGGGCTCGGGCTGCTGGGGGCCTTGGCGGCTTGTGGCGGCGGTGGTCCAGGCGAAGGTGCGGGCGGGGGTGCCGGTGGCGGCTCGGGTGTGCCTGCGCCCGACGGGTCGGGCTATGCGTACTTGAGCGCCACGAGTGACGCCGACGCCGCGCGTTTTTTGCAGCAGGCGCAATTTGCGTCCACGCGCTCGGCCATCGCCGACCTGCGGCGGGGCAGCTACGCCGACTGGCTCCAGCGTCAGTTCGCCAGTCCGCAGGGGAGCACGGCCTGGGACTGGCTCGATGCACAAGGCTATGGCGTGGTGGATGACCATGCTTATTACTTCAGCAGGGCTCCGGCCGACTTTGCGATCTGGAGCCAACTGCTCAGCGGCGAGGACGCCATGCGTCGGCGCATGGCGTTGGCCTTGTCGGAGTTTTTCGTCGTCTCGACGCCGCTGGTGTCGCTGACCTGGCCCAGCCATGCGATGGCGCACTGGTGGGACACGCTGGTGACGCATGCGTTTGGCAATTTCCGCACGCTGCTGCAAGCCGTCACGCTCAACCCGGCGATGGGGGTGTTTCTCAACACCCGCGGCAACCAGAAGGAGGATGGCAAGGGCCGGCAGCCCGATGAGAACTATGCTCGGGAGGTGATGCAGCTCTTCACCATCGGGCTGTACGAACTCCATGCCGACGGCACGCTTCGAACCGGCAGCGATGGCAAGCCGATCGAAACCTACGACGCGGCCGACGTGAGCAATCTCGCGCGCGTGTTCACCGGCTACGACTTCGATTACGCCGGCGACGCGAAGGTCGCTGCCGGGCAGTCGATGATCTACCCGCGCGACTACACACGTCGGCCCATGAAGCTCAACCCGTCTCGGCATTCGACCTTGCCGGTGCGGTTTCTCGCGACCGACGTTCCCAACACCGACGGCGCCGTCGCCTTGCAGCGGGCGCTCGACGTCTTGTTCTTCCACCCGAATGTCGGGCCGTTCTTCGCGCGCCAGATGATCCAGCGCCTGGTGACGAGCAACCCCAGCCCGGCCTATGTGGCCCGCGTCGCTGCGCGTTTCAACGACAACGGCCAGGGCGTGCGCGGCGACTTGCGCGCGGTGTGGTCGGCCATTTTGCTCGACGACGAGGCCCGTGGCCCGCAGTCGCTGGCCGACCCGTCCTGGGGCAAGCTGCGCGAGCCCATGCTGCGCTTCATCCAGTGGGCGCAGAGCTTTGGGGCGCGCTCCAAGACCGGCACCTGGAAGCTCGGTGACCTCAGCGACCCGGCCACCCGGCTGGGGCAAAGCCCGCTGCGGGCACCCTCGGTGTTCAATTTCTTCCGGCCCGGCTACGTGCCGCCCGGCACCGCCATGGCGCAGGCGCAGGCCACGGCGCCCGAGTTCCAAATCGTCACCGAGTCGAGCGTGGGCGGCTACCTCAACTTCATGCAGGGCGTCGTGCGCAATGGGCTGCTCAACGGCGACCTCAGCGCCAGTTATGCCGAGGAACTGGCGCTCGTGGCCGATGCCGACGCGCTGCTGCGCCATGTCGCCCTCGTCCTGGCTGCCGCGCAGGTGAGCGAGGCCAACCACGCGCTGATGCGCAGCGCCCTAGAGGCGACACCCGTGACGGCATCGAGCAGCGATGCGGCAAAGCTCAACCGTGTGGCGGCGGCGGTCTTCATGACGATGGCCTCGGCCGATTACCTCGTGCAGCGTTGAGGAGGAGGCCCATGCACTTCATCCAGCCCGAAAAGCACACGCGTCGCGCATTCCTGAGTCGCTGCGCCCAGTTGGCCTGCACCGGCACCGCGCTGCCAACCGCCCTCAACCTCGCGGCTTTCGGCGAGGCTGCGGCATTCGATGCAACCGATTACAAGGCCTTGGTTTGCGTGTTCCTGTTTGGCGGAAACGACTATGCCAACACCGTCGTGACCTATGACGATGCCAGCTACGACCGGTACAGCACCATCCGTGGCGGCGGACCGGACCGGACGGCGGGTGGCATTGCGCTGGCCAAAGCCGATCTCGCAGGCACGGTGCTGGTGCCGCAGGTGGCGCTGCCTGGCGGGCGGGTATACGCCTTGCATCCGGCCATGGGGGGGCTGGCGAGCCTGTTCAACCGGGGTGCGGCGGCGGTGCAACTCAACGTCGGGCCGCTGGTGGTGCCGCTCACGCGCAGCCAATACAACAGCAGCGACCGTGTGCGCTACCCCCTGCCGCCCAAGCTGTTTTCGCACAACGACCAGCAATCGGTGTGGCAGACCTCGCAGGCCGAAGGCGCAATCCAAGGCTGGGGTGGGCGGATGGGCGACCTGGCGCTGTCGGCCAACGGCAAGTCTTTGTTCACCTGCATCTCGGTCACGGGCAATGCGGTCTTCCTCTCGGGGACGTCGGCACAGGCCTATCAGGTGAGCCCGAGCGGCGCGGTGAGTATCGGTTCGGTGAACGCAGCGGTATATGGCTCGACGGCGGTGCAGTCGGCGGTGGCACAGATGGTGCAGCAGCCGAGTACGCATGTGCTGCAAAACGAATACAACCGCGTGACGCGCCGCGCCATCGGCTCGAGCGGCGACGTGAATGCGGCGCTGGCGGCCCATCCGGCCAGTGCGCCCGAGTTTGCGGGCTTTCCGAGCGGCGACAGTCTGGCCGACCAGCTCAAGATGGTTGCGCGACTCATCGCGGCGCGAAACCTGCTCGGCGCGACGCGGCAGGTGTTCTTCGTTTCGCTCGGCGGCTTCGATTTGCACGACAACCTCATCGCCAATCAGCCAACGCTTCTGGGCCGCGTGAGCAGTGCGCTCACCGCGTTTTATGAGGCGACCGTGCAACTCGGCGTGGCGCAACAGGTCACGGCGTTTACGGCCTCCGATTTCGGCCGGACGCTGAGCTCCAACGGCGACGGCTCAGACCACGGCTGGGGCAGCCATCACTTGATGGTTGGCGGCGCGGTCAAAGGCGCGGCGTTCTATGGCGCAGCCCCGCCCGTGAGCATTGGCAACAGCGCCACCGACCCCGACGATCAGTGGCATGTGGGGCAGGGGCGTTTGCTGCCCTCCACCGCGGTCGACCAATACGCAGCGACGCTCGCGCGATGGTTCGGCGTCAGCGATACCGAACTTGCGGGCATTCTGCCAAACCTGCGCAACTTCGGGGGCGGCGACTATCCGGTCGACCTCGGGTTTTTGCGCTGACCGGCTCTCAGGTGACAGCGTCGCCGGCGGGTAAGCCCCTACGATGCAAGACTCAACCGGGGGGATTGCCATGATCACGCTCTACACCGCTGCCACGCCCAACGGGCACAAGATCTCGATTGCGCTCGAAGAGCTGGGGCTGCCTTACCGGCTCGAGGTGCTCGACCTGCAGCGCGGTGACCAGAAGCGCCCCGAGTACCTCGCCATCTGCCCCAACGGCCGCATTCCGGCCATCGTCGACCACGAGGAAGATGACTTCGCGGTCTTCGAGTCGGGCGCGATCCTCGTCTACCTCGCCGAAAAGACCGGCCGCCTCATGCCCAGCGACCGTAAAGGACGTTCGCGTGTGCTGCAGTGGCTGATGTTCCAGATGGGCGGCATCGGCCCGATGATGGGGCAGGCCAATGTGTTCTACCGCTACTTCCCCGAGAAGATCCAGCCCGCGATCGACCGCTACCAGGGCGAGGTACGGCGGCTGTTCGGCGTGCTCGACGCGCATCTGGCGCAGCACGAGTATCTGGCGGGCGACTATTCGATCGCCGACATCGCCAACTGGGCCTGGGTGCGCACGCACCGCTGGTCGGGGGTGGAGATTGAGCCCTTCGTTCACCTCAAACGCTGGCGCGACGCCATCCGCGCGCGGCCCGCGGTGCAGCGCGGCATCGAGCGGCCGCCTTCGAAAATCGACCTCACACGCGACGGCGACGAGGCCGCTCGGCGTTTTGCCGAAGAGGCGCGCACGCTCGTCGAAATGGGCCGCCCCGCGCCGCCGCCGGCCGACGCAGGAGCGCGCGCATGACCGCCCAAGTGGCCCAGATTCGCCATTCCAAGGAGTTGCCATGAAGCTCTACACCGCATCCCGCGCCCCCAATCCGCGCCGCGTGCGCATGTTCCTTGCCGAAAAGGGCGTGCAGGACATTCCCCTGGTCGAAATCGACCTCAATGCGCTCGAGCACAAGCGCGAGCCCTACCGCCGCGTGAGCCCGCTGGCGAAGGTGCCGGCGCTGGAACTCGACGACGGCCGCGTGCTCACCGAGTCGCGCGCGATCTGCACCTGGCTCGAAGGCCGCTACCCCGAGCCCAACCTGATGGGCCGTGACGCCGAGGAGCGTGCGTTCATCGAAATGGTCGACCGGCAGGCCGAGTTTTACCTGATGGGCGCGATCGCGAACGTGGTGCGCCACACCCACCCGGGCCTCGCGCCGCTCGAGCAGCCGCAGTTTCCCGAGTTTGGCCAAGCGCAACGCGCCAAGGTGCTGGAAGCCGCCGCCTGGTTCGACCAGCGCTTGCAGCAGCAGCCTTGGTTCGCAGGCGAGCGTTTCACGGTGGCGGACATCACCGCGTTTTGCGCCCTCGAATTTGGCCGCCTGATGAAGTTCAAGCCCGAGGCCGAAGGCTTTGCGGCCTTGCAGGACTGGCGCGACCGGGTCGCCGTGCGGCCGAGCGCAGCGGTCTGAAAACATCAAAAACAATAGCAGAAAACGGCCATTTCACGCCGGCGTTACCGCGAAATGTTCGAAAAATCAGCTTTCGGACGTGCCACCCAGCTTCGCGCCGCGAGGCGCGCGAGCCGAGGCGGGTCAGATCACCGCTTCGAGCGCCGCACAGGCCCGCTGCACGCGCCGACGTTGACGAGTCAGCTCGGCCTGCAGCGCGGCGCACAAGGCCGAATCGGCGCCCGTGGGTCGGCGGGCGACCTCGCCCTGCCACGCGGCGGCGAGCTGCCAGTCGTGCCAGCGTCCCAGCGCCGATTGCGCCGAGATCAAGACCTCGAGCCTTCGTTGCGCCTCGCGTGCGGCCTTGGGCGGTAGCGCATCGATCAGCGCTTCGGTCGCGTAGCGCAGTTTTTTGACCTCGATGCGCAAGGCATGCACGCGCTCGGCGTCGCGGGCTCGGGTGTCCAGAACCGCTGCGAGCGCGCGGCGCAGCCGGCGTTGCCGGTGGCGCAGGCGCTGGCGTGCCAGCGCACGCAGCGTGGGCCCGCGACCGTGTGCGGCCGAGCCGTTGCCCGCTGCCGACAGGCCGTGCAGCGCGCGCGCGAACTGCAGCACCTGCGCCGTCGTGGCGGGCTGTTGCAACTCGGCCTGCAAGCGGCGCCAGGCGCGCGCCTGTTCGCGCGCGAGGGCAGCGCTCCAGCGGCTCGCAGACGACCCGGGCACGGCCTGCATGAGCTGCGGCCCAATCTCGCTGCGCAGCACGTCGAGATCGCGCACGCGCCCGAGCGCCTGCGCGAGCGCCCGCCAGTGGCTGCGCTCTCGGCCCCCCCAGTCCCCGGGCAGCGCCGGCGCGAACGCCGCCAGCAGCGCGCGCAGGCGGCGCAGCGCCACGCGGCTCTGGTGCACGGCTTCGACGGCGGCCGCGTCGCCGCGTTCGGGCGTGAGCGCCGCCGTGCGCAGCGGCGGGACGAGCGTATCGAGCGCGGCCTGCGCCAGCTGCACGAAGGCGTCGCGGGCGGGACGGTTCGGGTCGCTCCTTGGGGCTGTTTTTGGGGCCGTTCGCGGGGCCATACGACGGTCGACCTCGGAGGAGATCGGCTGGGTCGGACGCGGCGCCGCCGCCGCGGCAGCCCCGCGCGTTTGCAGGTACAGCGCATAGCCCCGCTCGGCCTTGCTGGCCGAGAGCGGCCACAGCGGCATGGCCTCGTTGAGCTCGAGCGCCAGCGCGAACAAGGCGTCTTCTGGGCCCTCGAGGCGTTCGAGTTCGAGCTCGAGCAGCGGCTCACGCCGCGTGCCCTCGGGCGTGACGCACAGAATTTGCCCACGGTCGAGCGCGACTTCGATGCGCGCGCCCAGCGCCTCGACCGTCCAGCGCAGCCGGGTAAAACGGGTGCGAAACACCGGCTGCAGCGCCGCCTGCCGTGCCCGCAACCAGGCCGAGAGTTCCGGCGCGTCGTCGCCGAGCAGCGCCGCGAAGTCATAGCCGCCGCGGCGCGCCGGCCCCTCCCACTCGCCGCGCCGCGACAGCCCGCCGAGCGCCTCGCCCGCCGTCTTCACCGTCCAGACCCGGCGCGCGCCCTCGCGGCGCTCGCGCACCGCCATGCGAGCGCGCAGCAAGTCGAGCTCGGGGGTGTCGAAGTAGCAGGCGTCGAGCCGCAGCCGCTCGGGCGCAGTGCCCACGAGCCGCGGGTGCGCCAGCAGCCGCGGCAGGTCGCGCATGCGGGCGGGCTGGAGTTTGAGTTCGGTTTCGGTGGCCATCGGGGCGTGCGCAGGCAGTCCGCGGGTCATGGAGCATGTCAAAACCCGATCGCAAAGGCAAACTTTATGAAAATACCCAGGAAACCCAGCGCCAATCGGTGAGATGTCGCTATAAAAATTGCATCACAGCTGGCTCGGCTGCCCTGCGGCTGTGGCCAGCACGCGCGCCAGGTAGCGGCCGGTGAGGCTGTCCGGATGCGCGGCCACCGCCTCGGGCGTGCCCGCGGCCACCAGGCGGCCGCCGCCGC
>NZ_JAEMQB010000040.1:0-23077 GCF_022759015.1 Tibeticola sp.
CCAGGGCGTGGGCTCGGTGCCGCCCGACGCCTCGACGGCGCTGAGCACCAAGGTCTCTCGGGCGCGCGTCATCGCGACATAGAGCGCATTGAGTTCCTCGCGGCGGCGCTCAGCCTGCTCACGCTCATACAAGGAGGCGATGTCCGAGGCCCGGTCGGCCTCAGCCGAGAGAAAAACCAGCCGTTGCGGCGCTGGCGCCTCGGCCGGCCAATCCACCAGCACCCCAAAGCGATCCTTGCCCTGCGGAAGCTTGTCGCTGTCGAGCAGCACCACACAGTCGGCCTCGAGCCCCTTGGCCCCATGGATGGTCAGCAGCCGCACCGCCGCGGCGTCGCCCAAGGGGGGCGCGGGCTGTCCGGCTCGCTTCAGGGCACGGACCACCGCGTAAGGGGTTAAACACCGCCCGCCCGCGATGTGCAGCGTCGCCTGCAGCAAGGCGTGCAGCCATGCCTGAACGGCGCTGCGCCGGGCAAGCGGGGCGGCCGCCACGAAGCGGGCGACGACCTCACCCTCATCAAAGATTTGCGCCAGCGCATCGTGCGGAGGCAAGGCCGCCAGAGCTGCCTGCCAGCGCGGCAACAACCGGGCCGCCCGCTCGAGCGCGGGATCGAGCGCCGCATCGTCCGAGAGCAGCACCGAAAGCCAGGTCACCGCAGCCGCCTCGCGCCTGCGCGCCTCGGCGACGCGCAAGCTGAGCCGCACCAAGGCGTCGTCGCTCACGCCAAACAAGGGCGACTTGAGCGCTCGGGCCAGCGACAGGTCCTGCACCGGTGAGACCAGAACATCGAGCAAGGCGACGACGTCCTGCACCTCGGGCAGTTCGCTCAGATCGCTGCGCTCGGGCTGTTGCGTCGCAATCCCGAGCGCGCGCAGCGCATCGTCGAGCAGCGACAGCCGCGCGCGTTGCCGCGCCAGAACCATGAATTGCTCGGGCTTGGCGCCCTGGGCGATCCGAGCGGCGATCCAAGCGGCCACCTGCCGCGCCTCGCGCTCGAGCAGCGTCTCTTCGGCCGTCAGCCGAGGCTCGTTGAGGCTGTCCCGCCAGACCGGCACGTCCACGACGGCCGCAGCGTCCTCGGTATTCGGTCTGTCAGCGGCCGCTGCATCGCCTCGATTCCCTGCACCCCCCGCATCTGCCGCTGGCTCAGACGCAGCGGCATCCGAAGCCGACCGCGCCTTCGATCGGGACGCGCGCGGGATGGCCGGCAACCGCCCGACCTCGCCTAGGCTTTTGGATTCGGTGCTGTGGGTCCGAAAACCGGTGGTTTCGCCGGCCGCCTGCGCCGCTTCCATCACGGTGTTGACGGCTTCGATGACCGCGCTGGCGCAGCGCCGCGAGTGATCGCAGCCGAGCACGCTGCCACCGAGCCCCTCGCGGATGAAGCGCTGGGCCGCAACGAACACCTGCGGCTCGGCACGGCGGAAACGGTAAATGCTTTGTTTGGGATCGCCCACGATGAACACGCTCGGGGCCGTCCCCGCACCCGCGTAGGCGCTGAGCCAGGCATACAAGGCTTGCCACTGCAGCGGGTTCGTGTCTTGGAACTCGTCGATCAAAAGATGCCGCAGCTGGGCATCGAGTCGTTCCTGGACCCAGCCCGAAAGCGTCGGATCGGCGAGCAAGCGATGGGCAGCGCGCTCGATGTCTCCCATGTCGACCCAGCCGCGGGCACGCTTGAGTTCGGCGTACACCCCGAGCAAGCAGCGGCCGAGCCGCAGCATGCGTTGCTGGTGCATCCAAGCCCCGTGCTGCCGCCGCGCCGCCAGCAACTCCCTGAGCTCGGCTTCGGCCACGAGCGCCTCCGGAAACTTGCCGAGATGGTGCTTGAGCCGATCCTCATCCCGGACGAACAGCGCCCCGCGCAACGCGTCGAGGAGCGCGTGGGCCCGCTCGGTATCGCCGCCCTGCACCGCACCGTCTCGCGGGTCGGCAGCCCCTAAAGCGTGCGCTTCGAACGCGTCGACGATCGCCCGCGCGGCGTTTTCAGCGGTCTTGGCGCGCGCCCGGCCGAGGGCCTGCGCCCTCTGCAACCAGCGCGCCCGGGCAGCCTCGGTGCACAGCGCCAGCGCCGGCTCGGCATAGCCGGCTAAGGCCGGAAACAAAGCCTGCGCGGGCGCGACCGATCGCTCCACCACGCCCAGCGCATCGGCCAGCGCAAACTCGGTTCGGCGCTGCAACAAAGCGCTCAGCGCCTCGATCGCGCCGGAGCGGCCGACGGCGGCCACCAGGGCTGCGTAATCGGCCTGAAGCGACGGATCCGCCGAAACCGCTGCATGGAAGGGCCGCCAGACTTCAACGAACACCTCTTCGTCGCGCTCGATGAGTTCGTACACGCTCGGCAGGCCGAACTCCTGCAAAACCGCCATCGGTGCGGCGCGCAGCAGCGTCGCAAACCAGCTGTGAAAGGTGCGTATCTGGATCGGCCGCTCGGCCGCAAGCAGCCGGTGCTTCAAACTTTGTAGCTGCTTGGCCGCATTTTCCGCCGGACCAGGGGCTATTCCACGCTCAATCAGGGCCTTCACACGCTCCTCGTGACTCGCCCGTGCGAGCTCATCGACCAGTTCGAGCACGCGAGCGCGCATCTCGCCGGCGGCCTTGCGGGTAAACGTGATCGCAAGTATCTGGTGCGGCTCGGCACCGTCGAGCAAGGCGCGCAGCACGCGCGCCACGAGCATCCAGGTCTTGCCTGCGCCCGCACAGGCCTCGACGGCCACATGCCGCGCCGGATCACACGCAATGGCGTAGAACTCCGCCGGCTCGGCCTGCCGCCCGTCGATCCAGTAGGAGGGTCTGGGGCAACGCTGAACCAGTCCCTCGCGCGCCGCGCATCCCGGGAACTTATCCAGCGTTGCCCTAGGCGTCCCGCCGCTCATGGTGCGCCCTCCTCCGCTCGACCGCCCTCGGGCCAGGAGTCGCGCCGGCACAAGCCCCGGGCCGCACACCAGTCGCACGCTTCTCCCTCGCCCAGTGCCCGCAGCGGATGGCCCTCGGCGACGCGCCGAAGATCGAACTCGATCGAGCGCAGCAGCGCTTCACGCCGGGCGTCCACCTCGGGCAGCGCATAGATCGTGCAGCCTTCGCGATCGTGCACATTCAGATACGCCGCTTCGACGGTTAACTCCGGGTAAAGCGCGGCGTAAAACGCCAGTTGCGTATCCTCGTCGGGCTCGCGCACACGCTTTTGCGTGCGCTGCCTCGACTCGGTCTTGTAGTCGACGAGGCGCGTGCGCCCATCTTGCAGCCGGTCGACCCGGTCGATCTGCCCGACCAGCAGCCAGGGTCCGAGCCGCCGCTCGCGCCACAGCTCCACGCCTTCGACCTGCGCCAACAGCCGCGCGTCGACTTCCAGCAGCCATTCGAGATAAGCCTCCCTCAGTCTGGGCCAGACCAAGCGGTAGGGAAGGTAGTCAGGCGCCTCCAGCCACCGCCCCCCATCCACCGCCGCCGCTGCCGCGTCGAGCGACGCCCGCAGATCCTCCCGCGCGCGACCCGAAGGTCTGGGGCACGCTTCGTGGAAGCGGCGCAAGATCTCGTGCAACCAACGGCCATAGTCGCTGGCGTCGAGCGCCTCCTCGAGTTCGTCGAGCGAGCGCAAACCGAGCTGACGCAGCGCAAAGAACCGATACGGGCAGGTGCGCAGGTCCGCATACGCACTGGCCGACAGCCGCTCCACCGGCAAATCCGCCCCGAGCGCCTGCGGGGGCCATTGCGGCGCGAGAGCAAGCGCGCGCGCGCTGCGCGGGTCGGCCGCCTCTTCCCAAGGCTGGGTGTCCAAAGTCGCCTGCAGCAGCGGGCTGGGCATCAGCGGCTCGCCCTGTTCATCCTGCATGCGCCACAAAATGTCGATCTGCGGCGCGGTCAGCGCGCCGGCCCAGGCGCGGCGTTGCGCCCAGGCCCAAGCGCTGCGATCGGGCAGCCCCAGAGTCCGCCGTTGCGCGTCACTCCAAAATCCCAAGGTCTCGGGAACGAGCGGCAGGCTGCGCGCATCACAGCCCGGCAAGACAGCGGCGCCGAATCGACGCAAGCGCATCTGCCCCAGCGGCACAATGATCACATCGACTTCGTCCGTAGCCGGCGGCACGAAAGACGCAGACTCCAGCGCAGACTCGACCCAAGACAAAAACTCCGCAGCGGTCGTTCGGTGCTGGGTGCTTTCGAGCCGACGCCAGGCGGCACGGGCGCACGCTTCCAGCCCCAGGACCGCAAGCACTTCGCTGCCCGCAGGATCGGCAGCCAGCGGGGCCCAGAGGCCCAGCTCGCGCAGCACCTCTGCCAGCGCATCCTGCCATTGATGGAACGGCCGGGGCGGGCCCAGCCGGCTGCGCCAGCGTTCGACCGACGCCAGCCATTCCCGAGCGATCGTGTCGAGGCCACTCTCGCCGAACGCCTCCGAGCCCGCATCCTCCAGCGACACCAGTCGCAGCACGTCCCGCCAACGCGCGCAGGCCCGCTGCCGGCTCCAACGCTCGAGCGCATCCACCCCGTGCGCATCGCCAGGCAGATTTTTCAGCAGATCGAGCACCTGGTCGGTCGAGGCATCCCAAGCACAGGCCCGCAGCACGGCGACGATGCGCGCCGCAGCACGGGTCGTCGAAAGCCTCCAGCCCGTCTCGTCGCGCGCCCGCACACCGCGCAAGCCCAGCCATGCGCGGATGCGTCGGGTCAGCAGCCGGTCCGTTGCCGCCAAAGCCACCGGTCGCCGCTCGCTCCGCACATGGGCGAGAACGCAGGCCGCCGCCCGCTCGGCTTCTTCTTCGAGATCACCGACTTTCGCATGCACCCGCAGGCGCCCGGGCGGGATGGCCTCCTCCTCGACCGTGAACGGCTCTGCGCGTGCGCCCCAATGCGCAGCGAGCGCATGCAGCAAGGGATCGGGGATGAAATGGTCCATCCAGAAAATCAGCTCATACGCCGCGGTCGCCGCGTCGTCCCACAAGGCGTCGCTGGCGTAGGCCGACTGCGAAGCCCAAGTCAATGCCAGCGTCGCCAAGGCACGCTCATGCCGAAGCCAAGGCACATCCCAACCGGCCACGCAGCCGTGGATGCAGCAGCGCCCCCACTCCGCACGCCGCGCCGGGGCCTGCGCTGCGGCCACCGGCACCAGTTCTGCCGTGGCCTCCACCAAGCGGGGCGCAAGCCAGGCCGCATCCGCCCCCAAACCCGCCCGGGTCAACCAATGCCGGGCCGTCAGCAGGTCGAGCGCCGTCTGCCCCGTGAAATCCAAGCCTGTCGGCTCGCTCCAGGCCTCCAACCCAAGCTCATCCGCCCACTGGCGTGAGGTTTGAAACCGCGGCATGAAGCCCTCGCGCTCGCGGCTCCGCCACAGCTCGACGACGGTCGGGACCAACTGCGCGTAAGGCAGCAAAACCACGACCCGCGACGGATGCACGCCGCGCGCCTGCATCCGCCGGCTCAGGTGCTCGAGCGCCGCTGCCCAACGCGCCCCGACATCAGCCTGTGGCGCAATCCGGTCCGGTTCTTCTGGGATGGAGTCCATCGCGTCATTGTGCCGCGGCGACTGGCGCCGGTTTCTGTCACAATTTCCTCTCCCCGGCAGCCAGCGCGGGCGCGGACGCAGCAGCAAACCGCCCCCGGTCACGCCATCCTGATGACCCCACAACCCTCCCAGATCTCGATATGGCCAACGAATTGATTCAGCACGTCACCGATGCGAGCTTCGAAAGCGACGTCCTCAAATCCGACCTTCCCGTCCTCGTCGACTACTGGGCCGAGTGGTGTGGGCCCTGCCGCATGATTGCCCCGATCCTCGACGAAGTGGCCAAGGAATACCAGGGCAAGCTTCGCGTCGCCAAGATGAACGTCGATGAAAACCGTGAAGTGCCGGCCAAATTCGGCATACGCGGCATCCCGACGCTGATGGTGTTCAAGGGCGGTCAACTCGCCGCAACCAAGGTCGGCGCACTCAGCAAGTCCCAGCTGACCGCCTTCATCGACCAGCAGCTCGCCGCCTGAGCGGCGCAGCAGCCGGGGTGCACCGGCCGGTGCGCCCCCGTATTGAAGCGCCCCAGATCGAGTGCCCGGCGCGGCAGTCGTCTTGCTCGAAACACCGAGTCCCGCGCCGCGGGTTCTCCCGTCATTTCCTGTCATAATTCGCCCAGCGCCGACCTTCACGGCGCGCGTTGCGACACCACGGCAACGTCTTCGACTCCGCCCTCGGGCCCGGGTCCCCTCTTCCGTCCCATCTCCATCGGCCCCGTTCCGGCCGCATTCCACGCAGGTTGCTCATGCATCTCAACGAACTCAAGGCTTTGCACGTCTCTGAATTGCTCAAGCAGGCCGAGGCCCTCGAAATCGAGAACCCCGGCCGCATGCGCAAGCAGGAACTGATGTTCGCGATCATCAAGAAGCGGGCCAAGGCCGGAGAGCAAGTCTTTGCCGACGGGGTTCTCGAAATCCTGCCCGACGGCTTCGGCTTCTTGCGCAGCCCCGACACGAGCTTCACGGCCAGCACCGACGACATTTACATCAGCCCGAGCCAGGTGCGGCGCTTCAACCTGCACACCGGCGACATGATCGAAGGCGAAGTTCGCATCCCGAAGGATGGGGAACGCTACTTCGCGCTCAACAAGCTCGAAAAGGTCAATGGCCTGCCGCCCGAGCAAAACAAGCACAAGGTGATGTTCGAAAACCTCACCCCGCTGTTCCCGAAAGAGCAACTCAAGCTCGAGCGCGACATCAAGAGCGAGGAAAACATCACCTGCCGCGTCATCGACATCTTTGCGCCGATCGGCAAGGGACAGCGCGCCTTGATCGTCGCGCAGCCGAAGTCGGGCAAGACGGTGATGATGCAGCACATCGCCCATGCCATCACGGCCAACTACCCGGAAGTGCACCTGATGGTCTTGCTCGTCGACGAGCGTCCGGAAGAAGTCACCGAGATGCAGCGCACCGTCCGGGGCGACGTGATCGCCTCGACCTTCGATGAGCCCGCCGCGCGCCACGTTCACGTCGCCGAAATGGTCATCGAACGCGCCAAGCGCCTCGTCGAGCTCAAAAAGGACGTGGTGATCCTGCTCGACTCGATCACCCGTCTCGCCCGCGCCTACAACAACGTCGTTCCGAGTTCGGGCAAAGTGCTCACCGGCGGTGTCGATGCCAATGCTTTGCAGCGGCCCAAGCGCTTCTTTGGCGCCGCGCGCAATGTCGAAGAAGGCGGCAGCCTCACGATCATCGCCACGGCACTCGTCGACACCGGCAGCCGCATGGACGAAGTCATCTTCGAAGAGTTCAAGGGCACGGGCAACTGCGAAATCCACCTCGAGCGGCGACTCTATGAGAAGCGGGTGTTCCCAGCCATCAACCTCAACCGCAGCGGCACCCGTCGCGAGGAACTCTTGCTTCCGCCCGAAGTCTTGCAAAAGACCCGGATCCTGCGACAGTTCATCTACAACATGGACGAGATCGAGGCGATGGAAATGGTGCTCAAGAGCATGAAGTCCACGAAGAACAATTCCGAGTTCTTCGACATGATGCGGCGCGGCGGCTGACCGCTATAATGAAGGGCTTTGGCGAAAAGTACTCCGGATGGGCCGGGGCGGCTCTCGCGGCTGAAGAAGAGGCATCATGAAAGAAGGCATACACCCCAACTACCGCGAAGTCTGTTTCGTGGATCTGTCGAACGGTTTCAAATTCGTCACGCGTTCCTGCGTGAACACGAAGGAAACGATCAAGATGGAAGACGGCCGCGAGTTGCCGCTCTTCAAGCTCGACACCTCGAGCGAGTCGCACCCCTTCTACACCGGAACCCAAAAATCGGTGGACACCATGGGCGGTCGCGTCGAGAAATTCCGCAACCGCTTCGGAAAGACGGCTGCCGCCAAGTAAGGGAACGCTGAAGAAATCAGCGAGCGGGATGAAGCGCAAGGCGCACGGAGCGCAGCGACCGAGACATATCAAATGGATAGGCGAGGGAGCGAGCACCGCGCAACGCAGCGATTCGCCCGCGCAGCCATTGATTCAGCGCTTCCCTAAGCACCGGCAAGGCACCAGCGAGGGCAGCTCGGGCAACCGCGCTGCCCTTTTGTTTTTCATCGCTGGCCCGTCCGACGCCCCATCGTGAATCTTCCAACGCCCGCCATCGTTGCCCAAAGCGCCGTTCGGCGCCTGCCCCGCTGGGCGCTGCTGATGCTCTGCGGCGCGTATCTGTTGGCGGGCTATCTCGGGCGCGAGCCTTGGAAAAGCGCCGACATCACGGGCTTCGGCTACATGCTCGAACTCGCCCGCACGGCCCCGTGGGATGCGGTGACCTGGCTCGCACCGCGCATCCCGGGCAGCGACGCGCCCGCCGCCGATGCCTTGCTGCCGTATTGGCTGGGCGCCTGGGCCGTCGCCGGCTTGCCTCTACCCTCGCCCTGGGCGGCGCGGTTGCCCTTCCTGGGCTTGCTTGCGCTCGCCATGGCGTCCACCTGGTACGCGGTCTACCACCTGGCGTTGACGCCGCGTGCCCAGCCCGTCTCGTTTGCCTTCGGGGGAGAGGCTCGCCCCAAGGACTACGCGCGTGCGATTGCCGACGGCGCGCTGCTCGCGTTGCTGGCCTGCCTGGGGCTTGCGCAGTTGAGCCATGAAACCACGCCGGCCGTGGCGCAACTTGGTTTTGCAGCCCTCTTGATGTTTGGTGTGGCGCGAACCTTGCCACCGGAATCACGCAGCCCTTGGCCGGCGATCTTGGCCTTACCCGGCCTCGCGCTCAGCGGCGCACCGGCCCTGGCCACCCTGCTCGGGCTCGGCACGGCGGGCATCCTCGCCGGGTCACACCCGATGGGCGAAGAAGCCCCCCGGTCCCGGCGCGTGGCGCTGGTGATCGCGGCTTGCACCCTCTTGACCGCCGGGCTCTGCGGCGTGCTTGGGCTGTGGCGTTGGCGCTTGGAGCTTCCCGAAACCGGATGGGCCTGGCGCAACATCCTCCGCCTGTTCGTTTGGTTCACCTGGCCGGCTTGGCCACTCGCGCTCTGGAGCCTGTGGCGTTGGCGTCTGCAGTTGCGACAAGCCGCCCATCATCCGCACCTGGCGCTACCGCTGCTGTTCGCGGTCGTTGCGAGCGCCTCCGCCGTGTTCACGCCCACGGGCGACCGTTCGCTGTTGCTGGCGCTGCCGGCCTTGGCCACCCTGGCGGCCTTTGCGCTGCCAACCTTGGAGCGCAGCGTGGCCGCGCTCATCGACTGGTTCACGCTGATCTTCTTCAGCGCCTGCACCCTCATCATTTGGGTGGTCTGGACCGCCATGCAAACGGGCTTTCCGCCACAACCGGCCGCCAACGTGGCCCGCCTGGCGCCCGGGTTCGAACCGAGCTTCGTGCCCTGGGCGTTCGTCGTCGCGTTGCTCGCCACGTTCGGCTGGGTCCGCCTCATTGCCTGGCGCGCCGGGCGTCACCGTGCTGCGATCTGGAAAAGTCTCGCCCTCCCCGCTGGGGGCGCGGTGCTTTGCTGGGTGCTCTTGATGACCCTTTGGCTGCCCTTGCTGGACTATGCCCGCAGCTACGCCCCGCTGGTGCGGCGGATCCAAGCGCTGATCGGAACCCCCGAATGCGTGGCCGTCGCAGAACTCACGCCCGCGCAGGCGGTGGCGCTGCGCTTTCACGGTCAGCTGGAACTGCGGCAAGGCGCAGACTCTGCCGCTTGTCCCTGGCTGATCGTAGACGACCGGCATCTCGAAGCGCCGGTGGCGGCCGGCCCGGGCTCGGAATGGGCACGCGTGGCTTCGATTCAGCGGCCAAGCGACAACAACGAATTTTTGACGGTCTTCAGACGCGTTCCGGCTCGGCCCTGACGCGGTTCGTTGGAAAAACCAGGGAAAAGCGTGAGCCTTTGCCGAGCGCGCTCGCAATGCGCAGTTCGCCGCCGTGGCGCTGAATCACGTGTTTCACGATGGCCAGTCCCAAGCCCGTGCCGCCCGTTTCCCGCGAACGGCTCTGGTCTACCCGGTAGAAACGCTCGGTCAGCCGCGGCAGGTGCTCGGCCGCAATGCCAGGCCCCGTATCGGTCACCGAAAATTCGAGGCGGCCATCGGGCAGCTGCGACCACTCGACGTCGACCCGTCCCCCTCCCGGCGTGTAGCGGAGGGCATTCCCGACCAGGTTGGAAAAAGCGCTGCGTAACTCGCTGCGTGCGCCCGCCAGTTGAACTTCAGGAACCGGTCCGAAATGAAGCTCATGCGGCCGACCGCTTTGCATCGCCAGGGCTTGGGCCAGCCCGCGCGCCTCATCCTCAACCGGATGCATGAGCAAAGGCAGATCGACCCATTCATTGAATCCGGGCGTCGGGCTGCCTTCGAGCCGTGAGAGCGTGAGCAGATCGCTCACGAGG
This sequence comes from Tibeticola sp., assembly GCF_022759015.1. NCBI lineage: Bacteria > Pseudomonadati > Pseudomonadota > Betaproteobacteria > Burkholderiales > Comamonadaceae > Tibeticola > Tibeticola sp. The sequence goes on from NZ_JAEMQB010000040.1 coordinate 10,324, forward strand.
GTTTGCATACGCTCGGCCTGCCCGGCCATCAACGCCAAATAGCGCTCGCGTTCGGCCGCATCCAGCTCGAGGTTCTGCAGGGTCTCGATGAAGCCCGTGAGGACCGTCAACGGGGTGCGGATCTCATGCGAGACGTTGGCCACGAAATCCCGCCGCATCGCCTCGGCCTGGGCCAGCGCCGTGACATCGCGCGAAAGCAGCAGCAGCCGCCCGTCCCCGTAGACATGCAACTGGACCGCAAGCTTCTGCGGCAAGGCGGCTGACCCGCCGCGGCCGCTGACTTGGGTCTCCTGTTGGTAGTTGCCCGCAGCGAAATAAGCGACGAATGCCGGATCCCGAACCAAGCCGGTGATCGGCTGATATTGGTCGCGCGACAGGTCGATCCCGAAGTGGCTCCCGGCCGTCTCGTTGCACCACTCGATGCGGCCTTGGGCGTCAAGCAAGACGAAGCCATTGGGCGACTGCTGTAGGGCGCTCAAAAAAGCGGACAGGCGCCGCTCCGCGGCCTCGACCTCCCCAGCCTTGGCACGCAACAGCCGACGAATGCGATCGAGGAACTCCGCCCAGAATCGGGTGACGGTCGGCAGGTGCGCGAGGTCAGGGTTCGCCAGCCAGCGGCGAGCCCGCCGGCGATTGACCACTTCGAAGCCGGCTGCGACCAGCAATGCCCCCGCCAGAGCGCCCGGCAAGCCTGCCAAGCCGCCCCCGATCAGCCCCGCCAACACCCACCAGGAAATCGTGTGCATCATCCTAAATCCGGCAGTTGACCGCTTTGAGCTGAATGTAAGGTGTTGATGTTTGAACCGTTTTCGGGTGCAAAAGCCGTTCACCGCTTGGGTGAGCGCTGCGCACCCGTTCGAGCCGCCCTCGGGTGCGGGGGCGGCGTTGCAAATCCTCGCCATGGCGCCCGCCATGGCTGCGGTTTGCGCCTTGCCCGCGCGCCCGATGACGGCCCGCCCGGGCGCGCCCAACTGCCGGATTTAGGATCATGCTGCAAGTATCGGGTGCAAAGCGACCGGCACCCTGCGCTTCCTCAACTCCGCGCAACCGGGTTCCGCGGTGCGCTCAATGGACGCGCCCCCAGACGGACGGGCGTCGGGCGCGCCAGACAGCCGCTCAGACGGTCAGGGCTGAGCCTCGGGACCCGCCGACGCCACCCCCGTCGCGAGCGCGGTCAGGCGATAACCTGCACCGCGCACGGTTTCGATCATTGCACTGGCCGCCCCGAGCGCTTCCCGCAGCCGCTTGACATGGACATCGACCGTTCGCTCCTCGATGAAGACATGGTCGCCCCAGACCTTGTCGAGCAACTGGCCCCGGCTGTGCACCCGTTCCGGGTGTTGCATGAAATAGTGCAGCAGCTTGAATTCGGTCGGACCGAGTTTGATCGGCTGTTGTTGCCAAGTCACCCGATGCGTCGCCGCATCCAGCACCAATTCACCAATCCGTACCACCCCATCGACGGGCGCAGGTGCGCGCCGGCGCAACACCGCGCGGATGCGCGCCAACAGCTCTTTCGTCGAGAATGGCTTGGTGATGTAGTCGTCCGCGCCTGCATCGAGACCGCTGACGCGGTCGGCCTCATCGGTGCGCGCGGTCAGCATGAGCAAGGGGACGTCTTTGGTGCGTGGATCGCTGCGCCAGCGTTTGGCGAGCGCGAGCCCGCTCGAGCCAGGAAGCATCCAGTCGAGCAGGATGACGTCGGGCAGCACACTGTCGAGCTCACGCTGTGCCGCTTCCGCATCCATCGCCCAAATCGGCGCAAACCCATTGTGGCGCAGGTTCACGGCGATCAGCTCAGCGATCGAGGACTCATCCTCGACGATCAGCACCCGAGGCACACGTCTCATCGGACGGCGTTCTCCACCTGTTCGAGCGACACATGCCGGATGTCCGTCCCGCGGGTGATGAAGATGATTTGCTCGGCCAGGTTCTTCGCATGGTCGCCGACGCGTTCGATGGCCTTGGCGATGAACACCAAGTCCAGGCTCGCGCTGATGGTGCGCGGGTCTTCCATCATGTAGGTGACGAGCTTGCGCATGAAGCCGTTGAACTCGACATCGATGGCGTCGTCCTCTTTGAGGATTTCGAGGGCCATGCGCTCATCCATGCGGGCAAAGGCGTCGAGCGCCTTGCGCAGCTGGTTCATCGCGAGCTCGAACGCGAGCTGCAGGTCCGCAATCGGCAAGGGCCGCGGCACGCCGTCGTGGGCCAGTGCGAGCACCATGCGTGCGATGCGCGACACCTCGTCTCCCGCCCGCTCGAGGTTGGTCGTCGCCTTGTAAATCGCCACCAGCAGACGCAAATCGCGGGCGGTGGGCTGGCGCCGGCTGATGATCGACGAGATTTCTCGGTCGATTTCGACCTCGAAGGCGTTCACCTCGGACTCGAGCCGCAGGACTTCGTGCGCACGATCGGTATCGAAGTTTTTCAGCGCCTCCATCGCGGCGCGCATCTGGGATTCGACCAAACCGCCCATCTCCATCAGGCGGCTCGTCGCGACGGTCAACTCAGCGTCGAATTGGCTCGAAATGTGCTTGTCACCCATGATCAACCAAACCTTCCTGTGATGTAGTCTTCCGTTTCTGAGCGGTTGGGCTTGAAGAAGATTTGCTCCGTCTCGCCGTACTCGATCAGGTCTCCGAGGTACATGTAGGCGGTGTAGTCCGACACCCGCGCCGCCTGCTGCATGTTGTGGGTCACGATCACGATCGTGAAGCGGTCCTTGAGCTCAATGAGCAGTTCCTCGATCTTGGCGGTCGAAATCGGGTCGAGCGCCGAACACGGCTCATCGAGCAGCAAGACATCGGGTTCGAGCGCAATCGCCCGCGCGATGACCAGTCGCTGCTGCTGCCCACCTGAGAGGCTCAGGCCGTTGGAATCGAGCCGGTCTTTGACTTCGTCCCACAGCGCGGCGCCTTTGAGCGAGCGCTCCACCGTGTCGTCGAGCTGCGCCTTGTCCTTGATGCCCAGCAGCCGCAGGCCATAGGCCACGTTCTCATAAATGGACTTTGGGAAGGGGTTGGGCTTTTGGAACACCATGCCCACGCGCCGCCGCAATTGGGCGACGTTGACGCCAGGCGCATAGATGTCCCGCCCTTCGTGGATGATCGAGCCCTCGATCCGGCAGTTGTCGACCAGGTCGTTCATGCGGTTGAAGCAGCGCAGCAGCGTGGACTTGCCGCAGCCGCTGGGGCCAATGAAGGCCACCACCCGCTTCTTCGGGATGACCATGTTGATGTTGCGCAGCGCCTGCTTGGAGCCGTAGTAGAGGTTGAGACTTTTGACCTCGAGGCTGGCTTCCTGTTCCGACAGCGGGGGCAGCGGCGCGAAGGCTTTTTCGGCCATCTGCGGGACGACCTTGCGGGGAGAGTCCGTGAGCGTGTTCATGGTTCGCGTGTTCGGTGTTGAGGATACGGGAGGGGCATCAGACCGTTTCGAGGCCGCGGAACTGCTCGCGCAGCCGGTTGCGCAAGCGGATCGCGAACAGGTTCAAGCCCAGAATGATGAGCACGAGCAGCAGCGCCGTCGCATACACCAGCGGACGGGCCGCCTCGACGTTCGGGCTTTGAAAGCCGACGTCGTAGATGTGAAAGCCCAGGTGCATGAACTTGCGGTCGAGGTGGATGAAAGGGAAATAGCCATCCAGCGGCAGCGCGGGTGCTAGCTTGACGACGCCGACGAGCATCAGGGGTGCGACTTCCCCGGCGGCACGTGCCACCGCGAGGATCAAGCCGGTCATCATCGCCGGACTGGCCATCGGCAGCACCGTGCGCCAAAGCGTCTCTGCCTTGGTCGCGCCCAGCGCCAGGCTGCCTTCGCGTACCGAACGGGGCACACGGGCCAAGCCCTCTTCGGTCGAAACGATGACCACGGGCAAGGTCAGCAAGGCCAGGGTCAGCGAGGCCCACAAAATGCCGGGCGTACCAAAGGTCGGCGCCGGCAGGGCTTCGGGGAAGAACAGCCGGTCGATGTTGCCACCGAGCAAATAAACGAAGAAGCCCAGGCCAAAGACGCCATAGACGATCGACGGCACCCCGGCGAGGTTGTTGACCGAGATCCGGATGATGCGAATCAGCGGGCCTTGCTTGGCGTATTCGCGCATGTAGATCGCCGCCATCACGCCAAAGGGCGTCACGATGACCGACATCAGCAGCACCATCATGACCGTTCCGAAGATGGCCGGGAAAATGCCGCCCTCGGTATTGGCTTCGCGCGGATCGTCCGTCAGGAATTCCCAGAACTTGCGCCCGTAATGCACGAGTTTTTCGCCCAGATTCATCGCGTTGGGTCGATAGATGTCCGCGATGACGGCGAATTTCACTTCCTTCTCCTGGCCATCCATGATCTCGGCCACGAGCGAATCCCGAGCGATCTCGTCCCGCAGCTTCTGCAACTGGGCCTGCAGCACGGAGAACTCCTCATCGAGTTTGGCTCGGCGCTGCTCGAGGCTGGCCTTGAGTTCGGGCGTCAGCGCATTCCTGATTTCCGCCCGACGCTGCTCGAGCCGCAGCTGCTCGATCCGATAGTTGACATCGCCGATGTCTTTTTTCTCGAGCTTATAGATCTGCGCAAACAGCTTCTTCGCGCGGTCGAAGCGGGCCTGAGCCTGCACCCAGGCCTGAGGTCCCTCGGCGACGACCTGGTCGTTTTCCTTGACCGCCTTGAGGTGCCCGTAAAAATTGCCCCACTCGCGGCGCTCGATGGTGATGAGATCTTCCGGATAAGCAATCGGCCCCAAGAGGGGCTCAGGGAACCAGCGGAAATCGGCACCCGTCACGTCCCGGTTCCCCATCTTGAAGAGCGCCCGGGTGACGAATTTTTCCTGGCTATCGATGTTGAAGCCCGAATCGCGCAGGCGCCGCACCGCGACTTCTTCTCGTTCGCGGATTTCACCGATGAGACGGATCTTCGAGCCATCCCGCTCGGTGAAGCTGGTTTCAGCGACCGCCTTGGGCCAAAAATGCCCGAGCCCCCGCCCTGCCGTGAGCAACAGTACGGAAACGACCATCACCACCGCGAGCGCGACCGCCCCAGCGGTGAGCCAGATGCCGGGACTACCGGATTTGAACCAGTCTTTCATGACTTCTCGTGGCCTTCTATAGGAGCAATCAAACCGTGCTGTACTTTTCGCGCAAGCGCTGCCGAACCAACTCGGCCACGGTGTTCACGATGAAGGTGAACGCAAACAGAATCAGCGCCGAGAGGAACAGCAACCGGTAGTGGGTTTCACCCACGCCGGCCTCGGGCATTTCGACGCCGATGTTGGCCGACAAGGTGCGAAAGCCGGTGAACATGCTGAAATCCATGACTGCGGTGTTGCCGGTGGCCATGAGCACGATCATGGTTTCACCCACCGCCCGCCCCAAGCCGATCATGACGGCCGAGAAAATACCGGGGCTTGCCGTCTGCAGCACCACCCGGGTCAGCGTCTGCCAAGGCGTCGCGCCCAGCGCGAGCGAGCCGGCGGTCAGGTGTTTGGGCACCGAGAAGATCGCGTCCTCGGCGATCGAAAAGATCGTCGGCGTCACGGCAAACCCCATGGCGATCCCGACGACGAGAGAGTTGCGCTGCTCGAACTTGATGCCCATGGTGTTGCTCAACCAGTACGGCATGTCGCCGCCAAAGAAAGCCGCTTCGATCGGGTGACCGAGGCTGAGCAGTCCCCAGAACAACAACAGGATGATGGGGATCAGCAAGGCGGCTTCCCAGCCCGCGGGCACCCGGTCGCGCCAGGGGCCGGGCAGCCGGTAATAAATCAACGATGCCAGCAGAATGCCAAACGGGAACAGCACCAGGCACAACAACACGCCGGCCAGGTTGTTTTCGACATAGGGCGCGAGCCACAAGCCGGCCAGAAAACCCAGCACCACCGTCGGCAAAGCCTGCATGATTTCGATCGTGGGCTTGACGATGGAACTCATGCGCGGGGACATGAAATACGCCGTGAAGATGGCGCCCAGCAAAGCGAGCGGCACGGCCACGATCATCGCGTAGAACGCCGCTTTCAAGGTGCCGTAGGTCAGCGGCGCCAGGCTGAATTTCGGCTCGAAATCCGCGTTTGCCGCAGCCGATTGCCAGGCGTAAACCGGCTCCTCATAGCCCTCGTACCAGACTTTGCCCCACAGAGCGCTCCAGGACACCTCGGGATAGTTGTTCTCGACCGCAGCGACATAGGTCTGGCCCTGATCGTCCTGTGCGATGTAACCGTTGCCGCGCGGCGGAAGGGCCAGGGCGACGATGGGGCGATCACTGAGTTTGCGGGTGAAGAGTTGGCGGTTCGAGGTCGCGAAATAAATACCGATTTCCCCGCGGTCACTGCCCGCGCTGAAGCCCTTGCGATGGAACTCGGGCGCCAGCGTGCGAATGGCGCCGTCCAAGGGCTTGAAGCTGCGAATCTTGCGCAGTTTGAAATGGGTGCCCTCGACCCGGACGGGAAACCACTGCGTGAGGGTGCCCTTGTCGGTGCCGACGATCAGCGAAAAGCCGCCACTGAGCATCGTGAGGGCGGTGACCCGCTCCTCAGGGGCGGCGATGTCGAGGGTCTCGAGCAGCTTGGGTGTCGCCTTGTCGGAAATGTCGTAGCGCAGCAGCGTGCGGTCGCCACTGAGCACATACATTTCGCGCTGCTTGTCTTCGATCAGGATGTCGCGCACCTCGCGCGGTGCGGGGCTGATTTCGGACTGTTGAATTTCGCTCTTTTCCTCGCCCGTGATGGGGTTGCGCTCGACCTTCACGCCCGACAGGAACAAGCGGCCGCCTTCGGTCAAAGCCGCGACCGTCGAGCCTTCCTCAGACTGCTGCATACCGAGACGCGCCACCGCGCTGCCGTCGGTCGCGATCTTCAGCGGCGCTTCGCCCAGGGGGAAGGCCACCTCGGGGTCGATCCGGCGCGTGCTGCCCTCGAACGACACCTTGAACTCGGGCTTGAGCACCAACACCGAACCATCGGACAAGCCGAGCCCCATCGCATAAGTCGACAGCGCGCCGCGAGAGAACGCAGTGACTCGGGTGTCCTTGGGCAGCGGCACGGCCAAGTCTTTGAGCGGCTGGCCGGAGCCATAGGCGAAGAAATGAAGCGCCGGGGCCGCGGTCACGCGCAGCCCGATTTCGCGCTGTTCTTCGGCGGTGTAGAGCAAGCTTGCCGACGCTGACCCGCCAGGGGCGGCAAATCGGGCTTCATCATGCACCTGGGGCGGCGTGAACAAGGGCAGAACGACACTGCCGAGATAGACAAAGATGGCCAAAATGGCAGCGATGACGCCGATGCCGCCCACGGACATGACCCGTTGAAACAACCGGTCTCGCAGCATGCGTCCGGCCATGGCCGTCTGCATGGTGGCGGCGTTCTGGCTTTGCTCTGTGGCTGAGGTGCTCATCTGTATGGCTTTTGAAGTCTTAGGCGCCAGGTTCTCGGCTGTCGGGCAAAAAAGACGGGCCCGGCTGGCCCGTCACAGATTCGTCATCTTACTGTCACTTCATGCCATGCAGGGACTTGAACTTCTCGATGCGCGCGGTCGGCCGGCCTTGCTTGGCCGTCTCGGTGTTGAGCACCCAAACCAGCGTCGCGCCCTTGGGGCCCGCGCCGATGTCGCTCATCGCCAGACCCACCTCGCCCGACTCGATGAAGGACTTCATGTCGGCATAACGGTCGAAGACGTAGAAACGCCCGTCTTTGACAACCTCGCCGTAGAAGTCTTTGGCGTCGGCCTCGATCTTGCCGTCGTAGAGCTGCTCGGCCAAACCCGGGCCCTTCGCTTTGACGTCTTCATTGCTGAGCGCAAACACCACCGTTTGTCCGGCTGGGCCCGCGCCGATGCGGGTCTGCCGCAGCGCCACTTCTTCGGTGTCGAGGTAGCTCAGGTAGAGCTTGGGGTCGGTGAAATAGTAGAGCCGCCCGTCTTCGGGCATGGCGACGAACAGGTTTTGGACCCGGCTCGCTGCCTTTTCGGCGGGCGCGGGCGCTGCCGCTGGGGTACCCGCAGGCGCGGCCGAGGGGGCGCTGGCGTTGGACGGCGTGCTGCCGCAGCCACCGAGAAACAGCGTCGACGCCTCGAGGAGCGCAACCGCGGCGGGCAATAGGTATCGTTTCATGAGTCAATTCCTTGGTTGAGCAGCCGGGCCCAGCCAGCGCCAGGCCCGGCTTCCGGATTGCCTGCGCTTACTTTTGCAGTTCGTCGAGGGCTTTTTTGGCCATGGTGGCCGGCAGCGGCACGAAGCCGTCCTTCACGACGACCTTTTGACCCTGCTGCGACAACACCATCTTGAAGAACTCACGCTCCAGCGGCGGCAGTGCTTGGTTCGGCTTCTTGTTCACGTACACATAGAGCACGCGCGCCAGCGGGTAGGTTCCATCGAGCGCGTGCTTGGCATCGGCTTCGACGTAGGGGTCACCCTTTTTCTTCGACAGCGGCACGGCGCGCACACCCGAGGTCTTGTAGCCGATGCCCGAGTAACCGATCGCGTTGAGCTGCGAAGACACCGCTTGCACCACCGAGGCCGACCCGGGTTGCTCGGCCACGGTCTTCTTCAGGTCGCCCTTGCACAGCGCGTGCTCTTTGAAGTAACCATAAGTGCCCGAGACCGAGTTGCGACCGTAGAGCGCGATGTCGCGGTTGGTCCAGTCGCCGGTCAGGCCCACCTGCCCCCACTTGGTGATGTCGGTCGGGTAGCCGCATTTGCGCGTGGACGAGAAAATCGCGTCGACTTCCGGAATGCTCAAGCCCTTGATGGGGTTGTCTTTGTTGACGTAGACGGCGAGCGCGTCGATGGCGACCGGCACCGCGGTCGGCTTGTAGCCGTGCTTCTTCTCGAACGCCTCGACTTCCTTGGCGGTCATCATCCGGCTCATGGGGCCGAAGTTCGAGGTACCCTCGGTCAGGGCCGGCGGCGCAGTCGAGGAGCCCGCGCCCTGGATCTGGATGTTGACGTTGGGGTAGAGGCGCTTGTATTCCTCAGCCCAGAGCGTCATGAGGTTGTTGAGGGTGTCCGAGCCGATGCTCGTGAAGTTGCCGGCCACACCGGAGGCCTTTTGGTAGACGGGCAGGTTGGGATCGACCTGCACGGCTTGCGCGTACGCCGTTTGGGCCACCAGCCCGACGCTCAACAGGCCTAGGGCGGCCCACCATTTCTTCAGCTTCATCAGAACTCCTTGCGGTTGAAATCCATGACCACGGCAATTGCACGGGTGAGCGCACTGTACGACGCAAAAATGACAGTTTCGTGAACGTCACGAAGCCGCCGGCGAGCCCCCTCGCGCGGGCATCGCGGCGGGGTAGGATGCGAGCTGTACTGGCTCTGCACCCAAAAACCGCCTCGCTCATGGAAAACGGAACCCTGCTTGCCGCCATCGATCTCGGATCGAACAGTTTTCGGCTCGAAATCGGGCGATTCGAGCATGGCTTGATCCGCCGCGTCGAGTACCTGAAAGAAACGGTGCGCCAGGGCGCCGGCCTCGACGAGGACCGCAATCTGACGGCCGAGGCGATGCAGCGCGGCTGGGCTTGCCTGGCGCGGTTTTCCGAGCGGCTGTCGGGCTTTCACCCGCGCCAGGTGCGCGCAGTAGCGACACAAACGCTGCGTGAGGCCCGCAACCGGGATGTCTTCCTGGCCGGCGCGCAGCAGATCCTCGGCTTTCCGATCGACGTGGTCGCTGGGCGCGAGGAGGCGCGCCTGATCTACCTCGGCGTCGCGCACCTGCTGCCCGCCAGCGAGGAGCGTCGGCTGGTGGTCGATATCGGCGGGCGGTCGACGGAGCTGATTCTGGGCGTGGGCTACGAGCCTTTGGTCATGGAGTCGTTCCGGGTGGGTTCGGTGGCGTGGTCGATGCGGCATTTCCCGGACGGCCGCTTGACCGAGCAAGCCTTTCAGCATGCCGACGTGGCCGCCAAGGCCGTGCTCGACGAAGCCCTCGCGGCCTTCCCGCGGGAGCGCTGGGATACCGCCTATGGGGCTTCCGGGACCATCGGCGCCGTCGGTGACGCGCTGGCGGCGGCAGGATGGCCCGCCGGCACGATCGACCGCGCGGGCCTCGACTGGCTGCAGGACCGGCTGTTGCGAGCCCGCACCGTCGAGCGCATCGTGATCGAGGGCATCAAAGAGGATCGGCGAGCGGTCATCGGCGGCGGCCTCTCAGTGCTGCGGGCCGTGTTCGATCTGCTGCAAATCGACCGTCTGCATGTAGCCGCTGGCGCCTTGCGCCATGGCGTACTCTACGACCTGATCGACCGCGAAGCCCGTGCGACCGACCCGCGGGTGGCGACCGTGACGCGTCTGGCGCGCCGCTTCGAGGTCGACGCCGAGCAGGCCGACCGCGTCTCGCGCACGGCCCTGGCCCTGTTTGGGCAGACCGTGTCCGAAGGGTCTACCGAAGCCGAGCGCGAGCGGCTCGGGCGCAAGCTGCACTGGGCAGCGCTGTTGCATGAGATCGGCGCACAGATCTCGCACAGCAACTACCACCGCCACGGCGCCTACATCCTCGACAACGCCGATGCACCCGGCTTTTCGCTGCCGGAGCTGCACCGGCTGAGCCAACTCGTGCTCGGGCACCGCGGCAAGCTGCGCAAGCTCGACCCCGATCTGGTCGCGGACACGGTGTTCGCGCGCCAGCTCATGGCCCTGCGCCTGGCCGCCCTGCTCTGCCATGCGCGGCGCGACCCCGACCTCGAAGGGCTGACGCTCCAGTTCGATGATCGCCGGCTGCGGCGCTTCGTGCTGACGGCCCGCGAGGGCTGGGCAGCAGCCTGGCCTCAGAGCGCGCACCTGCTGCATGAAGAATCGCTGGCCTGGCAGAAGACGCCTTGGCAGCTCAAGCTGGTCGGCCTTTGAAGCCCGCCAGCAGCCGACTCATCCCAGACCCGCCCATTGGGGGCCGTGGCGCTGAGCGGAAACCTCGCTCACTCCTGATTTCAGAGCAACGAAATACCGAATGACGCTGGCATCCGACCTATTGAGCCAAATTTTCGGTCTATGAGCGTCAAAGCAGCTCTGGGCTTTGAACCGTGCGCACCAGGGTTTGCCACTGGCCATCGCGCTCGCGGGCGCGCAGCCACCACAGCGCGCCCTTGCGAACGGCGCAACTGCCGGAGGCCAGCCCCAGCACCTGCGCGATCGCCTCGCCGAGGGCGGGCTGGTGCCCAACGACGACGACGAGTTGCTTTCCGGTGGGCCACTGCACCAGATTGAGCAAGTCGGACGCGCTGCCGTCGGGCGCGAGTTCCGCTCGCAGCTTGTAGCGCCGCTTGAGCGCCCGGGCGGTCTGCTCCGTGCGCACGGCTGGACTGCACAGCACCCGCGCGCCCTCGGGCAACTGGCGCTCGAGCCAATCGGCCATGCGTGCCGCCTGCTTTTCGCCCTTGGCGGTCAGGCGCCGGGACAGGTCATCCTGCCCCTCGGCGGCGACTTCGGCCTCGGCATGGCGCCAAAGAATCAACTCCATACGCCCCCCGCCTCGCCGTTGGCCCCTTTGGCGCCGTAGCGGCGCATGAGCGTTTGCTGCGCGCTGATGCCGTGCGGGCGATGGATGCGCCGGTAATGCCCGTCCGGCATCAGTTCCCAGGCGTCGTGCGTGTCTTGCAGGTAGGCATGCAAGCACTCGTCGACGATGCGTCGGCGCAGCGCCGGATCCTCCACCGGCCAGGCAACCTCGATGCGGCGCAGCATGTTGCGGTTCATCCAGTCGGCACTCGACAGGTAGAGCACCTCGTCGTCGCCGCAGCGGAAATAAAAGACCCGCGAATGCTCCAGGAAGCGGCCGACGATCGAGCGGACTTGGATGTTCTCGGTCTGCCCCGGCACGCCAGCGGGCAGCATGCAGGCGCCGCGCACGATGAGCCGGATCTTCGCCCCCTGCTGCCCGGCTGCGATGAGCGCGCGGATCAGCGCCTCATCAGTCAGTGCGTTGATCTTGACGAGGATTTCCACCGCCTGGCCGGCGCCGGCCGCCCGACCCAGTTCCCCGATGCGCTCGATCAGCCGCCGATGCAAGCTGAAGGGCGCGAGCCACAGTCGGTTCAAGCGCGGCAAGCGGGTCTGGCTTGCAATGTGGACGAAGACATGGTCCATGTCGGCGGTGAGCCGTGCATCGGCCGTGAGGTAGCTCAGGTCGGTGTAGAGCCGCGCGGTGCGCGGGTTGTAGTTGCCGGTGGAGAGGTGCCCGTAGCGGCGCAGATAACGCCCCTCGCGGCGCGTGACGAGCAGCATCTTCGCGTGCGTCTTGAGCCCGACCACGCCGTAAACCACCTGCGCGCCCACCGACTCGAGCGCCTCGGCCCAGTTGATGTTGGCCTCCTCGTCGAAACGGGCTTTGAGCTCGACCACGGCGGTCACCTCCTTGCCCCGACGCACGGCCTCGCGCAGCAGGTCGAGCAACTGCGGGTCCGACCCGGTGCGATAAATCGTCTGTTTGATCGCCAGCACCTGCGGGTCGTGGACGGCCTCGCGCAAGAAGGCGAGCACGCCCTCGAAGCTTTCATAAGGCTGGTGGATGAGGACGTCGCCTTCTTTCAAGCGCGCAAAGATCGAAACGCCCGGCACCAGTTGGAGCGGAAAGCGCGGCGCATACGGGGGAAACAGCAGATCGGGCCGCCCCACCAGATCGATGAGCTGCGTGAGACGAGACAAATTCACCGGGCCGGCGACTCGGTACAGCGCGGCGTCGGGCAATCCGAACTGCTGGAGCAAAAAGCGGCTCAACTCCTCGGCACAGCCCGCCGACACCTCGAGCCGCACCGGCTGCCCGTAGTGCCGATGCACC
>NZ_JAEMQB010000133.1:0-5299 GCF_022759015.1 Tibeticola sp.
CGCGCCTGCTCGGCTTGCGACGCCGGCGTGCCGGTGAGCCCTTGCCGACACCCTTGGCCGGCGCGGGGCCAGGCGGCTGGTCCTGCGTGCGGGCTTTGCTGCCCAGCGCCAGCTACGGTGTCTGCTGCATCCTCGACGCTGACGCCCTATGCGACGCGGCAGCTTCTTCAATGGGAGCGGACGGTGCCTGAATGGGACGGGCGGAGCGCCGTCGCCCTGGCGTTGCTGGGCGCGCCCATCGGGGTTGCGGGCCTCGCCACCGCAGGCTGGCCCCCGCCTTGGGTCGGAGGCGCGGCCGTCGCGGCCAGCCTGCTCGGTGCCGCCGGCTGGGTGCTGGCCGAGCGCCGTGCGCACCGTGCATTCCTGCGGATGCAGGCCGAACAAGCCCGTCTCGAATCCGAATGCGCCCGCCTCGAGGCCGCCCACAAGCTCGCCCGCCGCGAGGCCGACGCCTGCGCGCAAGCGCTGCAGACGCTCCGCGCCCAGCTCAGCCACCAAGCCGCCCGACGCGTCGCCGCGCAAAGCCACAGCCGCGCCTGCCTGGCCGCAGCCGATCAGGCTCATCAACGCGTGCGTACCGGGCTCGAAGCGGCTGCGGCGCGGCTCGATGCGCTGCTCGTGGAGTGGGAAACCCTTGCCGCGGCGGTGCAAGCCGTCCAGGCCATCCTCAAGCAAGCGCCCGAGCCCGCAGCCCCGGCCCCCGGGGCCGCGCGCGAGCCCACAGGTCCGTCGGCGCAGGCAAAGGCCCATGCGCAGGCGCAGGCGCAAGCCCTGGCCACCGCGCCCGGGCGCGCGCTCGTCGCCATGCTCGAATGCCTGCGGCTCAACCTCGGTTTGGTCATCGAACACCTGCGCGTGGCGGGGGCGGCTGCCGCGCAGGCCGTGCCCGACCTCGAGGCGCTGGCGGCGGAGCTGCAGCGGGCACTGGAGGCGGCTGAGCATGCGACCGATCGCCCGGGCTATAGGCCGCCCCAGCCCCACCCGGCTCCAGACGAGCGCGTTGCGCCCGACCCCACCGAGCCCTGGCGGCAGTGGCGCGATCGTCTCCTCGCCGCCTTGCGGCCCGTGTCCGACGGGCTCGCCGTCGGCGTCGAGGCGCTGCGGCTCGAGGCCGGCGCGTTGCGGGGCCTGGCTGCCCATCACAGCGACGACGTGCTGGTCCTGCGCGCACACGCCCTGAGCTTGGCCGAAGCACTGGCCGATCCAGACCCCGCGACGCCCAGCGCCGCGGCGCTGCCCGGCGACGCCTCAGCCCCTGAGCCGCGGTAGCACGGCGCGGCTCCAGCAGCCCCGGCAACGCCGCGCGGCCCGGGAACCGGACCCGGCTCGGGCTTTTTCACGCCCGCCCTAAAGTCTGCGCGGATCGTGCCGTCAAGTGGGGTGCAGGCAAGGTTGCCGGCATCCGGCAGGGACGCCGGATCATTTCGATCCAAAGGAGTTCATCATGGCCATTTCCGGCATCATCAACACGAACGTCAACGCGCTCAACACGCTCAATGCCCTCGGCGGCACTGCGGGCAGCCTGAGCAAATACGTCGATCAGCTCTCGAGCGGCAAGAAAATCAACGGCCCGGCCGACGACCCGGCGGGTTATGCGATTTCGCAGCGCTTCCAGACCCAGATCAACGGTTTGAACCAGGCGGTTTCCAACGGCAACCAGGCGGTTTCCCTGGTGCAGACCGCGACCGGCGCGCTGAAGAACGAAACCAACCTGCTGCAGCAAATCCGTACCATCGCGGTTCAGTCAGCCAACGGCTCCAACACCTCGTCGGACCGCGCCGCCCTCCAGGGCGTCGTGTCGCAGTTGCTGGCCCAGGTGCGCACCATCGCCACGCAAACCCAATTCAACGGCCAGAACCTGCTCGACGGCAGCTTTGCGGGCCAGCAGTTCCAGGTCGGCGCCAACGCCAACCAGATCATCAATGTCTCAGTGGCCAACGCGAACACCGACGCGATCGGCAACAACGTGATGAAGACGTCCGGTGCGATCTACACGACCAACGGCAGCGTGGTCGACGATGGGTATGCGGCCGGTGGGGCTTTCACGATCAGTCAATCGGCAGGTAATTTCACTTCAGGGGCGGTGACGATCAACGGCTACAAAGGCTCCGATACGGTCACGGTCGCGAACGCCACCGATTCGGCAGCGAGCATTGCGGCCAGCGTGAACAAGGTTTCTGAAAAGACGGGCGTCACCGCCACGGCCAATACCAGCGTGGCCTTCGCAGTGACTTCAGGCTCGTTCAGCTTAACCTTGGGCAACGGGACCACGGGTAGTCAAACCAATGCGGTCAATATCTCGGCGAACGTCACCAGCATCGACCCGACGGGCCTCAGCGGTCTGGTTTCGGCGATCAACGACAAGACCGCGACGACCGGTATCACGGCCAGCCTCGATGCCAACAACAAGCTGATCCTGACGCAGTCGCAAGGCGAAAACATCTCGATTGCTGGCTTCTCGGGGACGGGGTCCTTGGTCGCGGGTGGGGTGACGATCGATGGCTCTACCGGGAAAACAACCGGCCTGGTCCAAGGCTTCGTGCAACTGCAGTCGACGCAAGGGTATTCGCTGGGCAATGGAGGCAACATCGGCTTGGACGCGATCAGCACGCTTTCGGCCGTGGCGAGTGTGGACGTGTCCACCGTCCAAGGCGCGAACAAGGCGATTGCGATCGTCGACCAGGCGATCAACGCGCTCAACAAGCAAGGCGGCGACTTGGGTGCGATTCAAAACCGCGTTCAGGCTTCGGTGAAGAATCTCCAAACCACGGCCGTGAACCTGCAGGCCGCGCAGTCGGTGGTGCAAGATGCCAACATCGCCGAAGCGACGACCGAGCTCTCGAAGTACCAGATCCTCCAGCAGGCCGGTATCTCGACACTCGCGCAGGCCAACTCGCTGCAGCAGAGCTTCCTGAAGCTGCTGCCCTAAGCAGCCCCGGCGCTCGGCGCCGCAGGCCCCGGGTCCGCCTCGTGCGTGCCCGGGGCCTAGGTCCAGGAGAGAGTCATGGAAATGTCCGGTTCTGTATTGCCCGTGTCGGCCACGACGCCCGTCGCACCCGTCGGTGCCTCGGGCTCGACGGCGGCGCAAGGTGTGCCCGGAGCAGCCGTGCAGCCAGGCACGGTTCCCGCTCAACGGCCAGCGGCAGAAGCCGCCGCACCGAGCGCCCCGGCACCCGCCTCTTCCGCAACCCCCGATGCGGTGCAGCGCGCGGTGGCGCGGCTCAACCAGCAACTGGCGCAAAGCGGCGGCGTCAAGCTCAGCGTCGGGCTCGACGCAACCGGTCAAAACCCGGGGCGTGTGCTGGTGGAGTTGTCCGACCGGCGCACCCAGCAGGTGTATTTCAAATACTACGTGCCGGCTGAGCAGCTCATCGAGGCGGCCGACGCACTGTCGGACACCGAACGTTCGGCACCCGCCGGCACGCTCTTCCGTGGCCAGGCCTGAGCCGGTCGAGTCCGTCTGAGGAGTCAACATGGCCGTTTCGATTTCAGGCTTGGTCAGCGGCGTGGACGTGCAGTCCTTGGTGAGCACGATTTCCGCCGCCTATCAGCGGCCGATCACCGTGCTGCAAGACCAGCAGCGCGAACAGCAAGCCACGCTCTCGGCCTGGGGCCGCCTTCAAGGCAGCCTCTCGAGCCTGCAGTCGACGGTGGCGGGTTTGCAGAACGTCACGCAGCTCAACAACCGCAGCGTCAGTGCATCGACGGCGGGCGTCGTGTCCGCCAGCGTCGACGCCAACGCCCCCGAAGGGAGCTACACACTCACTGATGTCACCTTGGCCCAGTCGCAAAGCTTGTATTCGCAGGCCTTTGCCTCGGCCACGAACACCGCCATTGGAACCGGCACCCTGCAGATTCAGGTGGGCAGTGGCAGCCCGAAGTCGATCAGCATCGACGGCTCCAACAACACCTTGAACGGCATCGCCGCGGCCATCAACAGTGCGGGCGCTGGCGTCAGCGCAGCGGTCGTGTTCGACGGCAGCGGCTATCGCCTCACGCTCTCGGGCAACAGCACCGGGGCTGCCAACGCGTTCAAAGTCAGCGTCAGCGGCGCAACCGGCTCGCTCGGTGCCTTGGCCTACGACCCGGCGACGCCGGGTGCAGGCATGACCCAAAGCCAGGCGGCGCAGGACGCATCGGTGCGCATCAACGGTTTGCTGGTCACCAGCGCCAACAACACGATCAGCGGTGCCATTCCGGGCGTCAAGTTCGACCTTTTGCAGGCCGGCGGCTCGACCAAGCTCACCGTCGCCAAGGACAGTGCAGCCTTCGTCAAGTCGGTCGAGAGTTTCGTTTCTGCCTTCAACAAGGCGATGGGCACGCTCAACGAGGTCACGGCCTTCGTTCCGGGCAGCAACGGAGCCCCGAGCCAGTCCGGGCCTTTGCTCGGTGACATCGGGGTGCAGAACCTGCGCACCCAGATGCTCAACCTGATCAGCGGGCAGGGCGTCGGCACCCGGCCCGGCGCGACCTACGCATCCCTCGGCTCGGTGGGCATCAGCCTTGCGGAAGACGGCACGCTCGCGCTCGACAGCGGCAAGCTGACCGCGGCGCTGAAAGTCGATTACGAGGGCGTCACCGGTTTGTTTGGCCAGGTCGGCTCGGCCAGCAACAGCAACGTGCGCTTCGTTGGCGCGACGACCGACACCCAGCCCGGCACGTATGCCTTGAGCGTTTCCACGCCGGCGAGCCCCGCGGTCATCGCGATTGCGCCTTCGATTGCCTCGGGCGGACTGGCCACGGCCGAGGCGCTGACCTTCACTTCGGGCACGAAGGCGGTCACGGTCAACCTCGACGCGGGCGCCACGCTGCAGCAGGTGATCAGCACCATCAACGCGAGGCTGCGCGAGGGCGGCCTGTCGGGCATCGAAGCCGCGGAGGATGGCGGCGGCTTACGGATTTCAACCCAGGCCTATGGCTCGGGGCAGAGTTTTTCCGTCGTCTCCGACCAGGCTGCGGGCCCGGGCAGCACCGGCATTGGAACCACCGTGCTTTCTGCGACCGGTGTGGATGTGGCGGGCTCGGTCAACGGACAGACGACCCGTGGAAGTGGCCAGCGGCTGACCGTGACAGGTCCGGGTGCGGCGCTGGGCCTGCAGCTCGACATCACGGGGCCTGGAACGGGCAGCCTCGGGACGGTGACCTTGAGCCAGGGCTTGTATCAGCAGCTCAACTCGGTCCTGGTGGCCGCGCTCAACAGCCGCAATGGTTTCGTGGCCGCGGCGACGCAGGGCATCAATGCCTCGATTGCGAGCATCGACAAACAGATTGCGCAGTTGCAGCAAAGCGTCGAGGCACA
>NZ_JAEMQB010000020.1:0-4009 GCF_022759015.1 Tibeticola sp.
GCGGCTGTTTTCCGAGGTTTTTCCTACGCGGCTCGAGCGTGGCGCGGGCCTGCCGCCGATCGAACGGCTCGCCTATCTGGCCGAACTCGCTTCGGTGCAGCTCTCGGGACTGGAGCATTTGATCCTGGTCGACGCCAAGTCGCCGGTGTCCTTCTTTGCCTATCCGGGCAAGGCCAGCGACCTCGTGCCCGCGGGCTGTCAGGTGCACACGTTGGCCGGGTTCGACGAGGACGTGGTGGCCAGCCTTTCGGCGCTCGTCGCCGCGCTTGGCGCCGAGCGTACGCCGCCTCGGGTGCAGCCCGCGCAGCGTGCGCCGCGGCCGGGCGGCAAGTTCACGGCCGACAAAGTCTGCAAGGCCGTCGGCCACCTGTTGCCCGAAGGTGCCATCGTCGTCGACGAGGCGCAGACCTCGGGCCTGCTGCTGCCGCTCTACACCGCCGGCGCACCGCGCCACGACTTGCTCACACTCACCGGCGGCGCGATCGGGCAGGGCTTGCCCAACGCGGTCGGCGCTGCGCTGGCGTGCCCGGGGCGCAAGGTGATTGCGCTCTCGGGCGACGGCTCGGCGATGTACACGCCGCAAGCCTTGTGGACGATGGCGCGCGAGCGGCTCGATGTCGTGAGCATCGTGTTCAACAACCGCGCTTACGCCATCTTGAACGTGGAGCTGCAGCGCGTGGGTGCGCTCGGCGCGGCCGAGAAGGCGCGCGCGCAGTTCGACCTGCGCCAGCCGCCGATCGATTTCGTGCAGCTCGCGCAAGGCATGGGTGTGCCCGCCCAACGCGCCACGAGCACCGAGGGCTTCGTGCGCGCACTCGAGCAGGCGCTGGCCACGCCGGGGCCGCACCTGATCGAGGCGGTCGTGCCGCCCACCCTCACGGGCCTGAAGCTGCGCGTGCTGCCGCATCTGCTCGAGTCCCTGGCCAGCCTGCCACGCCCGCTGGCCCGCGGCCTGAAGCGGGCGATCGCGCCCTGAGTTTTAGATCAAAATGGCGCTTCGCCGGCATGAATCAGCCGTTCGTTGCTATTAAAAAAGGACCTTGACGGGTGCGCCCAACTGCCGGGTTTAGGATGATCGCTCCATGCTGATCGATACCTTGTTTGCCGCGCGTGACCTGGCCCGGCTCAAAGAAATCGCCTCGGTACTGGTGCGGCACGGTTTCGGTGAGCTCGTCCGGCGCTTGGGCTTGGCGGATCGGCTCGAGCGCGCGGGCCATGCGCTGCACTGGGACCATGCGGCCGACCTCGCGCGCCTGCCGGCGCCGGTGCAGGTGCGGCTCGCGCTGGAGGAACTGGGCCCGACCTTCGTCAAGCTGGGCCAGATCCTCGCGGGGCGGGCCGACCTGTTTGGCCCCGAGTGGATTGCTGAGTTTGAAAAGCTCCACAGCCAGGTTCCGGCGCTGCCGATCGAAGCGCTGCGGCCGCAACTGCGCGAGGACCTGGGCGCCGAGCCCGAGGCGGTGTTTGCGCGCTTCGATGCCCAGCCGCTCGCGGCGGCATCGATTGCGCAGGTGCACGGCGCGCGTCTGCAGGACGGCACCGAAGTGGTGGTCAAAATCCGTCGCCCCGGCATTGAATCGGTCATCGAGGCAGACCTGCGGCTCATGGCGCGGCTTGCGGCGCTGGCCGAAGCGGAATGGCCCGCCCTCAAGCCCTACCGGCCGCAGCAACTGGTGCGGGAATTTGCGCGTTCACTGCGCCGCGAACTCGACCTCGCCAACGAGTGCCGCAACGCCGAGCGGATCGCGGCCAATCTCGCGGCGCTGCCGTACATCGTGATTCCGCGGGTGTATTGGGACTGGACCGGAGCGCGCATCAACGTCCAGCAACGCATCGAGGGCGTGCCCGGCGAACGCATCGACGCGCTCACCCCCGAAGCCGGCTTCGACCGCGAGCGGCTCGCGCGGCGCGGTGCCCACGCGGTGCTCAAGATGATCGTGCAAGACGGCATCTACCACGCCGACCCGCACCCCGGCAATGTCTTCTACTTGAGTGGCAACCGCATCGCCTTCATCGACTTCGGCATGGTCGGCCGCTTGTCGGAGCGTCGGCGCGAGGAACTGCTGAGCCTGCTGCTCGGTCTGGTCGAGCGCGAGCCGCGCGCGGTGGCCGACGTGCTGCTCGAATGGGCGAGCGATGGCCATGGCGCCGATCTCGCGCAGCTCGAGCGCGAAATCGAGGCCTTCGTCGACCAGTACCACGGCGTGCCGCTGGCGCAGCTTCGGCTCGGCCAGATGCTCGCCGACGCGACCGCCATCCTGCGCGAGCACCAGTTGGGGCTGCCCTCGGACCTGGCGCTGCTCGTCAAGGCCTTCATCACGCTCGAAGGCCTCGGGCGCAGCCTCGACCCGAACTTTCACATGGCGGCCGAAGCCACCCCGCTGCTGCGCCAGGTGCTGCGTGCGCGCTACGAGCCGCGGGCGCTTGCTCGGCGCGCCTGGGGCACGCTGCGCCGTGCGCTCGGCGTCGTCGAGCACCTGCCCGACGATGTCGCCCAGATCCTGCGGCAGGCGCGGCGCGGGCAGCTCAACATTGCGCTCGACATCGTGCACCTCAAGCGTGTGGGCGATCAGATCGACCGTGCGGCCAACCGGCTCGCCATGGCGCTCGTCATCGCCGCGCTGGTGATCGGCTCGTCCATCGTCATGACCGTGCAGGGCGGCCCGACCCTGCTGGGCCTGCCGCTCTTCGGTCTGCTCGGATTCCTCGGCGCGGTGGCGGGTGGCCTGTGGCTGATCCGCGCCATCCGGCGCAGCGGCCGCTCGGACGAGGACTGAACCTAAGGCAACGCTGAACAAGTCCCTCGCGCGTCGCGCATCCTGGCGTCCCGGCACGAATGTTGCATTTCTGCTACACTGGTCGATTCCCCAGAGCGCTGGGCGGTTTCGGTTGGCATCCGGAGTGGTTTTGGCGTGGGCAACCCAGCATGGGGCGACCCGCCTCCATGCGACTATGAAGGACCACACCATGGCCAAAGAAGAACTGATCGAGATGATGGGCGTTGCCAGCGAGGTGCTGCCCGACTCGCGCTTTCGCGTCACGCTCGACAACGGGCACGAATTGATCGCCTATACCGGCGGCAAGATGCGCAAGAACCACATCCGCATCCTCGCGGGCGATCGCGTCTCGCTCGAACTCTCGCCCTACGACCTCACCAAGGGCCGCATCACCTTCCGACACATCGAAGGCCGCGGCCCCTCGGCGCCGCGCCGGCCGCGCTAAGGCAACGCAGAATCCGTTCCCGCGATGGCGCGAGCCCACCCGCGGCGGGCGAGGGATTCATGCCGCAGCCGTGTGCGGATTGCGTTGGCGGCGCAGTTCCACCGCGGCGGCGAGGCCTTCGAGCACCGGTACCGTCTGCTCGAAACTGATGCACGCATCGGTCACCGAGACGCCCCGGCGCAGCGGCTGGCCGGGCACGATGTCCTGCCGGCCTTCCTCGAGGTGGCTTTCGATCATCACACCCATGATGCGTGCTTCGCCCGCCGCCACCTGCGCGGCGACGTCGGCGGCGACGTCGATCTGGCGCGCATGCTGCTTGCTGCTGTTGGCGTGAGAGACGTCCACCATGACCTGCTCGCGCAGACCCGCAGCCTGGAGCACCCCACAGGCGGCGGCGACGCTCGCAGCGTCGTAATTCGGCGTTTTGCCGCCGCGCAGGATGACGTGGCAGTCCGGGTTGCCGCGGGTTTCGAAAATCGCTGCCTGGCCCATCTTCGTCATGCCCATGAAGGCATGGCTGGCCTGCGCGGCGACGAGGGCGTCCACCGCGACTTTCACGCCACCGTCGGTGCCGTTCTTGAAGCCCACCGGGCAGGATAGGCCGCTGGCGAGCTGGCGGTGGCTCTGGCTTTCGGTGGTGCGCGCGCCGATGGCGCCCCAACTCACCAGGTCGCTGATGAACTGCGGCGAGAGCAGGTCCAAAAACTCCGTGCCCACCGGCAGGCCGAGCGCCAGGATGTCGAGCAGCAGCGCACGCGCGCGCTCCAGTCCCTCATTGATGGCGAAA
>NZ_JAEMQB010000052.1:0-5219 GCF_022759015.1 Tibeticola sp.
AGAAGTCAGCGGAGGCCATAGTAGCTGCCAGTAGGGGGCGAAGGGCCGAACAGGGGACACCGCAAGTAGGCGGCGGGAACACGGAGCATGTCTGATCTCACACACGCTCCGCATATTGGTGTCGGTGTTTCACCCACGCTCCCCGCTGCAAACTGTGGATGGACACGGTGTTTCAGCAAGACCCAACGGATCAGCGAGCAGGAGAGAGGGCTGCTGAGGCGGCGTCCAGCCATCGAGCCCATCATCGGGCATCTCAAAGCCGATCACCGCATGGACCGCTGCCATCTCTCTTGGGCGAGATGGGCGACCGGCTGCATGCGCCTCGGTGCACGATACACCACCGATCCTTCGATTTGCTGCCAGGGCATGCGAGAGGCCAGCACCGCCAGCGGGTGGCGCAGATCGATCATGTGGTCGATGCGAGAGCGGAAGAAATCGCCCGTGGCAGGACAGGCAAACTTCACAGAAAACTCCCAGAAATCGCGCGCACGAGAATGTGAAATTAGGAGATATTTTAGCCGAGAAAGCGCGAAAACCCACGCTAAATCAAATAGTTATGGGTAAATCATGGGTGACTCTTTGAACTTCCGCATGGGGCGGGTGTATTCCATCTTGCGTTTGAGCCAGTCGGCGCCGCGATCTTGGCTCGAGCCAATTCCCGCAGGCTAGGCCGCATGTGGCGCCAGGAAAAGTCCAAAGCCGCCTTGGCTCGAGCCAAGATTCCTCGCTGACGGCTTCCGGGAAAGCTTGTAGGCCATGGCTCGAGCCAAGCTAGGCGGCGATGTCAGCCCGCGCCATCTACGCAACACATTGCAGGTCGGATGTTATTTTTTGGCGACGAATAAACAATGGTTGTGAAACCTGAGCGAAAATAGCCGCCATTTCTCGCTAACTCGAAAGGAAGTTACCCGTGGTCATCACGATCGGAGCAGAAAAAGGCGGCGTCGCGAAGACGCGATTAGCCACCCATATCGCAGCTTTGGCCGCCGCGAATGGGGTCGACGTAGTTCTTTTGGACACCGACAGGCAGGGCTCGGCCATGAGTTGGTCGAAGATTCGCCACGACGAGGGCATCGAACCGGCGATCCCCGTCCTTGCTTTACCACCCAATCCGGTGCACGAAATAGTCGATTTGTCGAAGAAATACACGCTGGTCGTCGTCGATATCGGCGCCCAGAACTACCGTACGATGCTCGAGTGCGCGCTGCTTTCCGATCTCGTGCTGGTGCCTTGCGGGCCCGATCAGCAAGAGGTGGAATCTACCCTCAACGTCTTCGATACGCTTAAAGGCATGGGTCCCCGCCACGAGTCCGGAGCGATCCCGGCGCACGTCGTGCTCACGCGCGTCTCTCCGGTCGAAGGAGCGAAAGCCACCACCGAACTGCGCGATTACTTCGCCTCCGAAGGCATCTCGGTCTTCGACGCCCAGATCGCCCACCGAGCTGCCTGGCTTGCCACCGGCAAGAGCGGACGGGCTGTGCACGAGCTCAAAGGGCGCGAGCGCTCCGCCAAGGCGATCGGGGAGATGCAGGCGGTTTACGATGAAATTCTGCGCCGCGTCGGTGACGAGGGGTGATCATGGCCACAGGATTCAAAAAACGTGAAGTCTCGGCCGCCCGTGCGGCCGTCGTCGAAGCCGTCGCAGCAAGTGCCCCCATCGTGGGCAACGCGCGCATGGGCGCCTCCGACCCCAATCTTGGCTCGAGCCAAGGCGCATCTAAGCCCAGCGCCCAGAATCTTGGCTCGAGCCAAGATCGCTCCGGCGCCTACCAAGTGGGCATGGTCTATGACGTGCCACTTAGCTTAATCAAGTCCAATCCGGTCAACCCACGCGCGGTCTACACCAGCGCCGCGGTCGACGCCATGGCCATGTCGCTATCGACCTCCGGTCAGCGTATTGCCGCGACAGGCTTTTTGGACGACGACGGCAGGATCGCTCTGATCGAAGGCGAAACGCGCCTGCGCGGCGCGCGCGCCGCGGGGCTGTCGACCTTGCGGATCGAAGTGCGCCCACGCCCGGCCGGCGAGCGCGAGCTCTACGAAGAAGCCCGGGCCGCCAACGTCGAGCGGCGCGACCAGACGCCGCTCGACGACGCACTCAAGTGGCGCGAGCTGCTCGACCGCAAGGTCTATCCAAGCCAGGCCGCCCTGGCTAAGGCGCTGAGCATTGGCGAAGACCAGGTCAGCCGCACCCTGTCGCTGGCGAACCTTCCGCAGCGCGTTATCCTCGCGGCCGCTGAGCACCCCGATCTGATGAACTTGAAGATGCTCAACGCCCTACGCGAATACTGGGAGGTCCAGGGCGACGACGCCGTTATCGACCTGATCGCCGAGGCGGCCAAGTCGGGCCTTGGCTACCGCGACGTGGTCGCGCGGCGCAAGTTTGCCGCCAAGGGCCCGGTGCGCCGCCCGCGCGCCGCGCGCGAACCGATCGCCTTCAGGGGGTCAAAGGGCGAGATCAAAACCTTCGAAGAGGACGGCCGCGTTGAGCTCAGCATCAAGGGCCTCGACTACGACGCCGCCGCCGACCTGGTGGCCAAGCTCATAGCCTTGTTCTCCAAGGAGGCATGAGGGCATGGCCCCATCTCAGGTGAGCTTTTGCAGGGACCTCCGACGACCCAGCTCAGGGTGTAGCGCCCGTCTATGGTGAGCTTTTACGGGGACCTGCGAGAGAAGGCTCAATTTGAGTCCAAAGCGCCTCTCCGCCCGATTGCCAGGATCGCGCGGCCCAGCGCCGCGCATAGAGCCTTGAATGGTGAGCTTCTACAGGGTCCACAGACTCCACATCCGGCGGAACCCGCCGTAAAGTTGCTTGGGACTGCCAAGGCCTCCTGCTCCGTCCTTGCGGGAAGCTCCACGGCGCGCCTCCTGAAGAACATTGCCATGCCGCAACTTCGGTGGAAGCAAGCGCTCGCTATCGCCATGAAGGGGCTTTTGCGGATGATGCGCAGCACTTTGCCGGTCAACCACCCCGCTCGATGGCTTATTGATCCGGCCAGAATATGTTTGAATCCCGTCACCATGGCGAAGTCCGGTATCCAGACACGACGCCAGGCCACGACCTGGCTACCGGAGTTCAATCTTCACTTGGCCGGATCAATAGGTGAGCTTTCGCAGGGACCTGCTGCGATGCTCCATGGTGAGCTTTTGCAGGGACCCAATCCTTCACGCTGGATGGCCGTGGATCCCAATGCCTCGCGAGCCAGGGCTTCGGCCAGGGTATGTTTTGGTGGAAGAGCAGCGCGTTGGCCATTGAGGGTTTTGTTGAAAAACCCTTGGATACCTTAAATACAAATTAAACGCCGAAAAAGCCAAGCCCGGCGCGGGGTTGCGGCCGATTCGGTGAGTGGACACAGGGACCTGGGTGAGATTTTGCAGGGACCAAGGTGAGCTTTGGCAGGGAGAGAGACCCGAATTGGTGAGCTTCTTCGGGGACCAAAGGTGAGTGGACACGGGGACCTAGGTGAGCCTTTGCAGGGACTTGTGCGCAAGAAGCCGTTTGCGCATCTACAGTGAGTGCACTATCATGCGATCAGAAGGTGAGAAGACAAGACGCCGATAGCGTAGGCGATTCGCGTGGAGCTTTTCGGAATAATCCACGGAGGAGGGACCCCGCGCCGCCAAAGGAGCCCATGGCCACCAAGAAGAACAAGAGGAGCAAGGCTCCTGGGAGCGCCCTTGTCATAGCTGAACAAGGCGACCTGCGCCAGTTTCGGAAGACCAACGAAGCGATCGGCCTGAGGGTCGTCGAGGGCAGCCTATCGCTGCTCTCGCGCAAGATATTCAACGTGATGATGTATCACGCGCAGCAGATGCGCGAGCCGGGTATCAACGCGCCGATCGACACCCCGGCAGCCAAGAAGTATTTCTGGATTCCACTCTCCGAGCTCGCCCGCGACGCCGCCTACGACAGCCGAGACGTCGAATACTTGAAGCGCCAGATCGAGGACATGCAGAACATCAAGCTGCTGATAGAAAACGAGCGGCAGTGGACCAGTGAGCGCTTGGTGTCCTCGGTGACGCTGGTGAACCCGCAGGGGTTCAACAAGCACTCGGGACAGACATGGTTCGGCTTCGCCTTTCCGCCGGAGGTCCATGAGCAGGTGATGGCGCCGAGCACCTACACGCGCCTGTCGATCGTCTACCAGAGCTCCCTGCGCTCGGGCTCGGCCTTGGCGCTCTACGAGATATGCCGCCGCTACGCGACCAACCCCTCCAAGCTCACGCACATCCAGACCTACGAGCACTGGCACGGGGTCATCACCGGCAACCCGATCGACCCGGAGAGGCTGCCGGCTTACAAGTACTTCAAGCGCGACACCTTGAAGCCCGCCATCGCCGAGATCAACGCGCTCACCGACATCTCCGTCGAACTGATAGAGCACAAGTCCGGCCGCAAGGTCGAGCGGCTCCAGTTCCGGGTCGAGCAAGCGCAGCAGCCCCAGCTCGAATTCCCGGCGCCACCTCCTGTCGACACCGAGTTGATGGAGCGCGTGATGCGGCTAGGGATCAGCGGCCCAGACGCCTCCGATGTGATGGCCCAGTACCCCGAGGACGTCATCCGAGCGGCACTCGTCCGGGTGGAGGAGCGAGCCTCCACCCCGGGGCTCAGCCCGCTATCCGCCCCGGCTGGCTACTTCCGATGGGCCCTGCAGGATGCCTCCAGGAATCCCGCGCCTGCCCCGAGCTTGCCCAGGCCGAAGGCGAAGCCCGCCAAGGACGGCTACGCCCCTAGCGTCATGGAGCGCTTCCTCGCAGCCCGGGCCAAGGAGGCCTTGGCCGTCTACATGCAGCTCGACGACAAGGACCGCAAGGCCGTTTTCGACGACTTCAAGGCCAAGAACACCAACAAGTCGATCAAGCTCGACAAAGGCATCGAAAATGCCATGGTTCGAGCGCTCTTGTCGTCCTGGTATGCCAAGGAACTCTGGGGCGAGCCCACCGCTCAAGCATTGGCCCAGTTTATCGAACGGTTCGGCGCTTAGAATCTCTCCGTAAATAACGTTTACGCTCAGCGGCACCTTGCGGAAGGCGATGATGGCTGCGGCCAGGTGGTGGAGTGCGAGGAAGCTGCGCTCGAGCTTCTCGTAGCGGACGAGCAGCTTGCGGAGTCGGTTGAACCCGCTATGGCAGACCTCGACCACCCAGCGCCTTGCCTTCCAGGTCGGATCGCGTCGCTTGATGTCGATCTCCGTGCGCCGGTCGACAACGTGCCCAAT
>NZ_JAEMQB010000007.1:0-20300 GCF_022759015.1 Tibeticola sp.
ACACGCCCGAGGGCGTTGCAAATGCGCGCCGTAGCCCGAGCTACGGCTGTGCTTTGCGCCTACTCGGGCGCGTTTTGGGGCGCCCCTTCGGGCACGCCCAATTCCCTCTCAGCCTCTGACGGCTGGCCGCCGAAAGCTGGGACAATCCGAGCCCATGCATGCATTGTTTGAAGACACGGGCAAATTCCTCGTCGGTCGGGTGCTCTCCGAAGCCGAAAGCTCGGCTCAAATCGAGCTCGACAGCGGCAAACGCGTCAAGGTCAAGGCGCAGAACATCCTGCTGAAGTTCGACAAGCCCGCACCGGCCGAATTGCTGGCGCAGGCGCAGGCGCTGGCGGCGCAGATCGAGCTCGATCTGGCCTGGGAATTCGCCCCTGAGGACGAGTTCGGCTACGCCGACCTGGCACAGGAATATTTCAGCGCCCAGGCTACGGTGGTCGAGCGCGCGGCGACCTTGCTGCGGCTGTTTGAAGCGCCGCACTATTTCCGCCGCGCCGGCAAAGGGCGTTTTCGCAAGGCCAGCGCCGAGGTGTTGCAGCAGGCGCTCGCCGCCATCGAGAAGAAGAAGCAGGTCGCCGCGCAAATCGAAGCCTGGGCCGCTGAACTCGCCGCCGGCCGCTGCCCCGAGCCGATCCGCAGCCAGCTCTACAAAATCCTCTTCCGGCCCGACAAGAACGCGCCCGAGTACAAAGCCGTGGTCGAAGCCGCACGGCAGACGCAGCGCTCGCCGCTGGCGCTGCTGCAAGCGGCCGGCGCCATCGCCTCGCCCTACGAATTCCACTGGCAGCGCTTTCTGTTCGAGCACTTCCCCAAGGGCACGGGCTTTCCCGAGGTTCAGGCGCCGGCGATCGCCGAGGAGTTGCCGCTCGCCGAGGGCGTCGAGGCCTATTCGATCGACGACTCGCACACCACCGAAATCGACGACGCGCTCTCGGTGCAGGGCTTGGGCAGCGGCAAGGTCACGGTGGGCATCCACATCGCCGCACCGGGCCTGGCGATCACGCCGGGCAGCGCGCTCGATCAGCTCGGTCGCAGCCGCCTGTCCACCGTCTACATGCCCGGCTACAAGATCACCATGCTGCCCGAGGCCGTGGTGCAGGCCTATACGCTCTCCGAAGGGCGCGCGGTGCCGGCGGTGTCGCTCTACGTGACCGTCGACGAGGCGACGCTGGCGATCGAGGGCCATGAAACCCGACTCGAGCGCGTGCCCATCGTCGCCAACCTGCGCCACGACCAGCTCGATGCGGTCGTCACCGCCGAGTGGCTGGAAAACCCCGAGATTTCGAAAGAAAACCCGGTAACGCCGGCGTCAATCGGTCACTCGACGCTCTCATTTTTATATCGACTGGCGCAGCACCTCAAGGCCGGCCGCGAGCAGGTGCGCGGCAAGCCCGAGAACTTCAACCGGCCGGATTACACCTTCCGGCTGATCGGCAACGACGGTGCCGTCCCCACCGGCGAGGAGCGGGTGGACATCACGCCGCGCAAACGCGGCGCGCCGCTCGACCTGATCGTGGCCGAGGCCATGATCCTGGCCAACAGCACCTGGGGCCAGTGGCTGGCCGAACTCGGCGTGCCCGCGATCTACCGCAGCCAGGCCTCGATGGCGCCTGGTGTCAAGGTGCGCATGGGCACCAAGGCGCTGCCGCACGCCGGCCTGGGTGTGCCGGCGTATGCGTGGAGCACCTCGCCGCTGCGTCGCTACACCGACCTCGTCAACCAATGGCAAATCATCGCTTGTGCCCGCCACGGTCGCACCGCCGCGCTGGCCGCGCCGTTCAAGCCCAAGGATGCCGAGCTGTTTTCCATCATCAGCGCCTTTGACGCCGCCTACAGCGCCTACAACGGCTACCAGGCCGCGATGGAGCGTTTCTGGACGCTCAAATACCTCGAGCAAAACCAGATCACGGAACTCGAAGCCACGTTGCTGCGCGACAACGGCGGCGGTGTCTGGCTGGCCCGTGCCGACGCGCTGCCGCTGGTGTTCACGACGCTCGGCGGCGGTGCGCTCGAGCGCGGCGCGCGGGTACGCGTCAAACTTGGCGCCATCGACGCGATCACGCTCGATGTGAACGCGACCGTGCTCGAGCGGCTCGACGCCGCACCCGACGTGGCGGCACTTGCCGAGGCCGAAGACGAGGGCGAAGAAGATGGTTTAGAGCCCGAGGTCGCCGCCGGCCCGATCGCCATCGCGCTCGAGGTCGAAGAGCCCGCGGCCGAGCCGCCCGCCGGCAACGCCATCGCCAACGAAACGGAGCCCCACACGCCGTGATGCCGGATCTGCTTCGACGCCTCGACACCTTGCACTGGGCGCTGCTCGTGTCCGTGCTCGTGCATGGCGTGCTGCTCACGATCCGCTTCGTCGACCCCGAGCGCTTCGACCGCCTGTTCGAGGACACGCCGCTCGAAGTCATCCTCGTCAACGCGAAGAGCACCGAGAAGCCCGACCCGCGTCACGCGCAAGCCATTGCGCAACACGCGCTCGCCGGCGGCGGAGACGCCGAGCGCGGCCGCGCCACCACGCCAACCCCGGCGTCGGCGTTGACCGAACTCGGGGACGACGCCGAAGAAGAGCAAAAGCGCATCGAAGCCTTGCAGCAGCGGCAGCAGCAGCTCATGGCCGAAATCCGCCGCCAGCTCGACAGCCTCAACATGCCGCGCGCGCCGGCCGACCAGGCAGACACCGCCGACCGGGCCGTCGAGGAGCGGCGCCGCCAATTGCTGCAACTGCTGGCTGAAATCGAGCGCCGCATCAACCAGGAAAACGCCCGGCCGCGCAAGCGCTTCATCAGCCCCTCGACCCGTGAGGCCGAATACGCGGTGTACTACGACCGCCTGCGCCGGAAGATCGAAGACAAAGGTACCGAGAACTTCCCCGAACTGGCTGGCCAGAAACTCTATGGCGAATTGACGATGATCGTCACGGTCGACCAACAGGGTCGCGTGGTACGAACCGAGGTCGTCGAGAGTTCGGGCAACCGAGCCCTGGATCGCCGTGCCGAGGCCATCGCCCGAGAAGCCGGGCCATTCGGCCGCTTTTCGCCGGAAATGCGCCGCAAGAGCGACCAAATCGTCGTCGTCTCGCGCTTCAAGTTCACGCGCGAAGACACGCTCGAGACCAAACTGCGCGAGCAATGAACCCACCCGATCGTTATGCCGTCGTCGGCCATCCCGTGGCCCACAGTCGTTCGCCCTGGATCCATGCCCGCTTTGCGCAGCTCACGGGCGAGCCCATCGTGTACGAGGCAGTGCTCGCCCCGCTCGACGGGTTCGCGCAGACGCTGACTCAGCTGCGCGCGCAAGGCCTGCGTGGCTGTAACGTCACCGTGCCGTTCAAACACGAAGCCGCAGCCCTCGCGCACGAGCGCAGCCCCGCCGTGGCGTTGGCGGGTGCAGCCAACACGCTGAGCTTCGACGGCGAGCGCATCGTCGCGGACAACACCGACGGCGCAGGCCTCGTTGCCGACCTGACGCGCAACGCCGGCGAGACGCTGGCGGGCCGCGATCTGCTGCTCATCGGCGCGGGCGGCGCCGCGGCCGGCGTGCTGGGGCCGCTGCTGCGCGAGCGACCCCGCCGGCTGGTCGTTGCCAATCGCACCGTCGGGCGGGCACAGGAACTCGTCGACCGGCATGCTGCCCTTGCAGCAGCCGGCGGCACCGAGCTGCTCGCGTGCGCCACCGACGCGGCCCGGCTGGCCAGCGGCTTCGACCTCGTGATCAATGCGACGTCCAGCAGCCTCGCCGGGGCCACATCCCCCGTGGATGCGACGGTGCTGCGCCCCGAAGCGCTGGTGCTCGACATGATGTACGGCCCGGCGGCGCGTGCCTTCCTGGCTTGGGCCGAGCGGCACGGCGCCCGCACCCGCGACGGTCTCGGCATGCTGGTGGAGCAAGCCGCAGAGGCGTTTGCGCGCTGGCGCGGCGTGCGGCCGCCGACGGCGTCGGTACTCGCCGAACTGCGCGCGCGGCTCGACTGAGAGCCTGAGTCGCAGCGGGTGGCAGTGATGAAATTCTTCTCGCGTTGGGTGCTGTGGGTCGCGCTGTCCGCGCTCGGCCTGCAGCTGTTCTTTTTGGCGCGCATCGCGACCCTGGCGGTGGTCAACCCCGAGTCCACGACCTTCGAGCGCTCGGAAGCCTGGCGGCTCCTGACCCAGAAGGACCGCCTGCGCTGGAGCCAGCGCTGGGTGCCGTACGCGCGGATCTCCGATACCCTCAAGCGCGCCGTCATCGCCAGCGAGGACGCCGACTTCGTCAACCATGAGGGCGTGGACTGGGAAGCGCTTGAAAAAGCCTGGGAGAAAAACGCCCAAGCCGAAGCCGCTGCAGCACGCCGCTCCGCGCTCGCCCGCGCCGCCCGCGGGGCGCCCACGCCCAAGATCGTCGGCGGCTCCACCATCACGCAGCAGCTGGCGAAGAATTTGTTGCTCTCGGGCGAACGCACCTTGCTGCGCAAAGGACAGGAGTTTGTGCTGACGCTAATGCTCGAGGCCTTCCTCAGCAAACAACGCATCCTCGAGATCTACCTCAACCACGTCGAATGGGGCGAGGGAATTTTCGGGGCCGAGGCCGCCGCCCAGCACTACTACCGCAAGTCGGCAGCCCAGCTCAGCGCATGGGAGGCCGCGCGCCTCGCCGTGATGCTGCCGCGCCCCAAGTATTTCGAGAAGCTCCCCCAATCGGCCTACCTGAGCCACCGCGCCGAAATCATTTTGGGCCGTATGCCGGCCGTGGAACTCCCATGAACCGCCTGCTTGCGCGCCTGGTCGGCGGCTTCCTGCTCGGCCTCGTTCGCCTGCTGACCGGGGCCCAGGCACGTTGGGTCGGCTGTCCGCCAAAGGCCGAGCAACGCATTTACTTCGCCAACCACCAAAGCCACGCCGACCTCGTGCTGATCTGGGCCGCGCTGCCCGAGGAGCTGCGCGCCATCACGCGTCCAATCGCCGCGAAGGACTACTGGACGAAGACGCGGTTTCGAAAGTGGATCACCACCGAAGTCTTCCACGCGGTGTATGTCGACCGCGAGCGTCGGGGCGACGAAGACCCCTTGGCCCCGCTGATCGAAGCCCTCGAAAAAGGGGATTCGCTCATTCTCTTCCCCGAAGGCACGCGGGGCCATGGCGCAGAGCCGCAGCCGTTCAAAGCTGGCCTCTATAACCTGGCCCTGCGTTTCCCCGATGTCGTCCTGGTGCCCACCTGGATCGACAATGTGCAGCGACTCATGCCCAAAGGCGAATTCGTTCCCGTGCCGGTGTTGTGTTCCGTCACTTTCGGGCCGCCCATCCGGCTGGAGCCGGGCGAAGATCGCGCCGCCTTTCTCGAACGCGCCCGCGCCGCGGTGATCGCGCTTCGACAGACCTGAATCTCCGCGCATGAATCACTTCTTTCGTAGCCTCAGCGCCCACCAACAGGTCGGCGCGCTGTTTCTGATGGTGTTCGGCCTGCTCGCCCTCGCGAGCATCGTCTACACCCTGTTGGCGCTGCGGGACACGGGCGAGCCTGCCACAGCGTCGCTGCGCCAAGCCCGGCTGCGCGAGGCCCGTCGACTGCTGCGCACGACCTGGGTCATGGTGTCGGTCTTTTGGCTCGCTTGGGTGCTCGGCGGGGGCGTCGCAACCCTGTTGTTTGCCTTCGTCGCCTTCTTCGCACTGCGCGAGTTCGTCACGCTCTCGCCGCCCAGCCGGCGCGACCACCGCAGCCTCGTCCTCGCGTTTTTCGTCGTGCTTCCGACCCAGTTTTGGCTCGTCTGGACGGGGCAGTTCGACCGGTTCACCGTCTTCATCCCGGTCTACGTCTTTCTCGCGCTGCCCGTGGTCAGTGCGCTCGCCGACGACCCCGAACATTTCCTCGAGCGCACGGCCAAGCTGCAGTGGGGCATCATGGTCTGTGTCTACGGACTGAGCCATGTGCCGGCACTGCTGTTGCTGCAGTTTCCGGGCTGGGGCACGGAGCGCAATGCCTTCCTCGTCTTCTTCCTGGCCGCCGTGGTGCAAACCGGGATGCTCGCGCAGCATCTCGCCGGCCGTTGGCTGCGGCGCCCGCCCGTCGCTCCGCGAATCAGCCGGAGCTTCCATTGGACGTCATGGGGCTGGGGCATGGCCGCAGGCGGCTTGCTGGGTGGCTTGCTCGCCGGAATTACGCCGTTCAAGCCCGGCCAGGCGCTGGCGATGGCGTTGATCGCCTGCGCCTCGGGCTCACTGGGTCACTTGGTCATGAAAGCCATCAAACGCGACCGCGGCATTCCAAGCTGGGGTTCGCAAGGCCGCTCGGTCACGGGCGCGAGCGGCCTGCTCGATCGGGTCGACGCCCTGAGTTTTGCGGCGCCGGTGTTTTTTCACTCCATCCGATGGACTTTTGGTTTGCATTGAGCCTCGGGTCCGACACGGCCCTGAGACAGCACCGGGCACCGGCACGGCGTCGCATCGAGGCGGCGCGGTGCAAACTTTCAGCGTAGATTGGACACCATGCGCATTTTGGGCATCGATCCGGGTTTGCAGGTGACGGGCTTTGGCGTCATCGACACCGAAGGTTCCGCACTGGCTTATGTCGCCAGCGGCGTCATCAAGACCTCGGCCGCGCCGGTCGGCGATCTGCCCGCGCGTCTCAAGCTGCTGTTCGAGGGCATCCGGGAACTGCACGCCCGTTATCGGCCCGATGCAGCCTCGGTGGAAATCGTCTTCGTCAACGTGAACCCGCAGGCCACGCTGCTGCTCGGGCAGGCGCGCGGTGCTTGCGTCACGGCTTTGGTCGCCTGCGACCTCGCGGTGGCCGAATACACCGCGCTGCAGATGAAGCGCGCCATCACCGGCCATGGCCATGCCACCAAGGCCCAGATTCAGGAAATGGTGCGGCGACTGCTGAACCTGCCCGCCATTCCCCGGCAAGACGCCGCCGACGCGCTCGGGCTCGCCATCACCCATGCCCACGCGGGCGCATCCCTCGCGCGCCTCGAAGCCGCCCACCCGCTCAAGCGCACGACCAGCGGGATGTACCGTGGTGGCCGCGGGCACTGAGAGGCTGAGAGGGAATTGGTCATACCCGCTTTGACGCCCCAAAACACGCCAGAGGGCGTTGCAAATGCGCGCCGTAGCCCGAGCTACGGCTGTGCTTTGCGCCTACTCGGGCGCGTTTTGGGGCGCCCCTTCGGGCACGCCCAATTCCCTCTCAGCCTCTGAGCACCGTTCCCCTCGAGCGGTGCGCTCAGGCGAGCCGTTCGAGGATGAGGACGCCAAAGAACATCAAGCCCGCGACCAGCACCCACTTGAGCAATTGAAGGCCAAAACGCCGAAAACGCACCTGGCCGGTGGCGATGTAGAACGCGAACGCGGTGCCTGCGCCGAGCAAGAGCAGCAGCAGAATCCAGCGAAACAGCAGCATCGAGCCCGCCTCACCAGGCCAGCGCCGGCTGCGCAAACCCGCGCGGCGCGCGTTGCTCGTCTTCGAAGCTCACCCACTCCCAGGCGTCGCGCCGCGCCAGCAAGGCGCGCAGCAGTCGGTTGTTGAGCGCATGTCCCGAGCGAAACGCGCTGTACGCCGCCAACAGGGGATGCCCGAGAAGATAGAGGTCGCCCATCGCGTCGAGTATCTTGTGCTTGACGAACTCATCGTCGTAACGCAGCCCGTCGGCATTGAGCACGCGGTAGTCGTCCATCACGATGGCGTTGTCCAGCCCCCCGCCGAGCGCCAGCCCCTTCGACCGCAGCGCCTCGACGTCGCGCGTGAAGCCAAAGGTGCGCGCCCGCGCAATGTCGCGCGCGTAGGAACCGTCGGCAAGGTCGAACATCACCCGCTGGCCGGTGGCGTCGACGGCAGGATGGTCGAAGTCGATCTCGAAACTCAGCCGAAAGCCCTCATAGGGCATCAGGCGCGCCCACTTTTCATCGGCTCCCTGACCCTCGCGCACCTCGATGGCATCGGTGACGCGCACGAAGCGGCGCGGCGCCGGCTGACGCTCGAGGCCCGCGCTGCTGAGCAAGTACACGAACGATGCTGCCGACCCGTCCAGAATCGGGACTTCTTCGGCGGT
Source organism: Tibeticola sp. (assembly GCF_022759015.1). NCBI lineage: Bacteria > Pseudomonadati > Pseudomonadota > Betaproteobacteria > Burkholderiales > Comamonadaceae > Tibeticola > Tibeticola sp. The sequence continues at coordinate 8,024 of NZ_JAEMQB010000007.1, forward strand.
GATGTCGACATAGAGGTTATCCACCCCAAGCCCGGCGCAGGCCGACATCAGATGCTCGACGGTGAGCACCCGAACATCCCCGCGGCCGATGGTGGACGCGAGCCGGGTGTCGACGACGGCCTCGGCCGACACGGGAATGTCGACCGGTTCGGCCAGATCGACGCGGCGGAACACGATGCCCGTATCGACCGGCGCGGGCCGCAGGGTCAGCTCCACCCGTTGGCCGCTGTGCAGGCCCACGCCGACGGCACGGGTGAGCGACTTGAGCGTATGTTGAGCGAGCATCGCGCGATTGTATGAAGTCCCCGTCCGCCGAGCCGGCCTGGGGACTCCATGACCTTGCAGCAACGCGGACCCAGCCTCCGCGACGCGGCGCAAGGCGCGGGTTGCAGCACTGCCCTCAATCGGCCTGCTTGCGCAGGTAAGCCGGGATGTCGATGTCGTCCATGCCGCCCATCACCAGCGCGTCGACGCGCTGGGCGGCCTGGGTGCGGTTGGGCTGGCGCCAGACCGCGGGCCGGGTGCTGATGTCGCTGAAATCGGTCGCCGCGCCCGCCATGCCTGGGCCGGTCGCCGTCGCGCCGGCCTGCGCATGGGCAATCGGCTGGTTGTCCGTGCCGGTGCGCAGCACCTGCAGCGGCGGCGCCGTGCGCCGCGCACCCTGGCGCGACAAGCCCGTGGCGACGACGGTGACGCGGATGTTGTCCCCCAGCGTATCGTCGTACGCGGTACCGTAGATGACGTGCGCATCGGGCGAGGCGTAGGCGCGGATGGTGTTCATCGCCAGCTTCGATTCGGAGAGCTTGAGGCTGCCCTTGGCCGCCGTGATCAGCACCAGCACGCCCTTGGCGCCCGAGAGGTCGATGCCTTCGAGCAGCGGGCAGGCTACGGCCTGCTCGGCAGCGATGCGCGCGCGGTCCGGACCGCTGGCCACCGCCGTGCCCATCATGGCCTTGCCGGGCTCTCCCATGACGGTGCGCACGTCTTCGAAGTCGACGTTGACGTGGCCTGGCACGTTGATGATTTCCGCAATACCGCCGACCGCGTTCTTGAGCACGTCGTTGGCGTGCGCAAAGGCCTCGTCCTGCGTGACATCGTCACCGAGCACCTCGAGCAGTTTTTCGTTCAGGACGACGATGAGCGAGTCGACATTGGCCTCGAGCTCGGCCAGACCCTGGTCGGCGTTGGTCATGCGGCGCCCGCCCTCCCAATCGAAGGGTTTGGTCACCACGCCCACGGTCAAGATGCCCATTTCCTTCGCAATACGTGCAATCACCGGTGCCGCGCCCGTGCCCGTGCCGCCGCCCATGCCGGCGGTGATGAACAGCATGTGCGCGCCTTCGATCGCCGCACGGATGTCGTCGGCTGCCGCCTCGGCGGCTTCGCGGCCTTTGTCGGGCTTGCTTCCGGCGCCGAGCCCGCTGGTGCCGAGCTGGATGGTGCGGTGCGCCGAGCTGCGCGCCAGCGCCTGGGCATCGGTGTTCGCGCAGATGAATTCCACACCACCGACGGCGCGTTCGATCATGTGCTCGACCGCATTGCCGCCGCCGCCACCGACGCCGATCACCTTGATTTGCGTGCCTTGGTTGAATTCTTCGACTTCGATCATTTCGATGCTCATGGGGCGCTCCTTACGTTGAAACTGAAACTGAAACTCAAATGAAAACGGAATGGGATGGACTGAACCGGACCATCGGCGGCGGGGCGCGGTGGCGCGGCCGGACCGCACCACCGCTTGCGCATTCGCTTGCGCACGGCACCCCGCCGCGCGCGGGTTCCCAAGGGCATCGGGCACATGGTCAGAAATTCCCCACGATGAAGTCCTTGATGCGCCCGAAGGCGCTCTTGACCGTCCCGACCTGCCGGGCCGCCTTGAAGCCGCGCAGCCGGGCGAGCCGCGCCTCTTCCATCAGGCCGAGCACCGTGGCGCAGCGCGGCTGCGCCACCATGTCGGCGAGGGCGCCCGTGTAATGCGGCAGGCCCCGGCGGACCGGCTTGAGAAAGATGTCTTCGCCCAGTTCGACCATGCCGGGCATGACGCTCGAGCCGCCGGTGAGCACGACGCCCGACGACAGCACTTCCTCGAAACCCGACTCGCGGATGACCTGTTGCACCAGGGCGAAGATTTCCTCGACGCGGGGCTCGATGACGCCCGAGAGCGCTTGGCGGCTGATCATGCGGGGCTCGCGGTCGCCCAGACCCGGCACTTCGACCTGCTGCTCGGGGTCGGCCAGCAACTGCTTGGCGCAGCCGGCTTCGACCTTGATTTCCTCGGCATCGCGCGTGGGCGTGCGCAGCGCCATCGCAATGTCGCTGGTGATGAGGTCGCCCGCGATCGGAATCACGGCGGTGTGGCGTATCGACCCGCCCGAGAAGATGGCCACGTCGGTGGTGCCGGCGCCGATGTCGACGCAGGCCACGCCCAGTTCGCGCTCATCGGGCGTGAGTACGGCCTGGCTCGACGCGAGCGGATGGAGCAAGAGCTGCTCGACTTCGAGCCCACAGCGCCGCACGCACTTGAGGATGTTTTCGGCCGCGCTTTGCGCGCCGGTGACGATGTGCGCCTTGGCCTCGAGCCGGATGCCGCTCATGCCGATGGGCTCTTTGACCTCCTGCCCGTCGATGATGAATTCCTGCGCCTCGACGAGCAGCAGCCGCTGGTCGGTCGAGATGTTGATGGCCTTGGCGGTCTCCATCACACGGGCGACGTCCGAGGGCGTCACCTCCTTGTCCTTGATCGCCACCATGCCGCTCGAGTTGAAGCCGCGGATGTGGCTGCCGGTGATGCCCGTGAGCACCCGGGTGATCTTGCAGTCGGCCATCAGTTCGGCTTCTTTGAGCGCCTGCTGGATGCTCTGGACCGTCGCCTCGATGGTGACGACGGCGCCGCGCTTGAGCCCCTGACTCGGCGCAACCCCTAGGCCCGCCAGTTTGAGTTCACCGTTGGCGAGCACCTCCCCGACGACCACCATCACTTTGGAGGTTCCGATATCGAGTCCGACGACGAGGTCCTTGTATTCCTTGGCCATGATTCATCCATTTCGTTTCGTCTGGGGCTGAGGGGCCGGGCCCTTGCGCGACGGCAGCGCGGCGCTCACGGTCGTCACCCCCTTGAGTCGCAGGGCATAGGCGCGGGGATAGCGCAGATCGGCTGCCTCGATCGCATCGGCGCTGCGGTGGTAGCGCGCAGCGACCTGCGCGGCCGTTGCTACGAAGCGGCGACTGCGTTCGATGAGTTCAGCCGCCTCACCACGCCCGAGTTCGATGCGGCCGCCGTTGTCGAGCTCGGCACGCCACTGGCCACGCTCGGTGAGATCGAGGCCCACCAGCTCCGCGTCGAGCGGCGCGAACAGGGGCCTCAGCGCCCTGAGCGTGGCCAGGATCTCGGCGGCACGCTGTGGCGGCCCCCAAAGACGCGGCAGTGCATCGACGTCCACATCGCCCAGGTTGGCGTCGAACAGGACGCCCGTGCGGTCGATGAGCCGGGCATCGACGTCGGTGTCGTCCCGCGCCCACAAGGCCACGGGCTGGAACTCTTCGAGCGTCACGTGCAGCCGATAGGGAAACTCGCGCCGCACGAATGCCCGACGCACCCAGGGTACGGCCTCGAACGCGACGCGCACATCCTTGAGGTCGATCGTGAAGAAATTGCCGCGCAAGCGCGGTGCGACGTTCGCGCGCAGGGTCACGGCATTGTTGTGGGTGACCTCGCCATCGACGACGATGGCGCGGATGTCGAAGGCCGGATGCCGTGCCGCCCAGCCCAGCAGGGCGACCAGCGCGAACAGGAACACGCCCGCGAACAAAACGCCCGCGGTGGCATTCATCAGTCGCACGTCGAGCGGCAGCGGGCTGGGGCTCATGAGTGAGCGCCTCCACCGGCAGTGTTGTCGAGGCTCGCGGACTCGAGCACGAGCAGGCACAGTTCTTCGTAGCCCAGGCCCGCAGCCCGCGCGGCCATCGGCACCAGTGAGTGACCGGTCATGCCCGGCGAGGTGTTCATCTCGAGCAGGAAGGGCTTGCGGTCGCTGGCGCGAATCATCAGGTCGGCCCGGCCCCAACCTCGGCAGCCGAGCGCGCGGTAGGCGGCCAGCGTCAGGCGCTGGATTTCGGCCTCTTCCTCGGGCGGCAGACCGCTCGGGCAGAGGTAGCGCACGCTGTCGGTGAAGTATTTGTTTTGGTAGTCGTAGGCACCTTCGGGCGCAACGATGCGGATCACCGGCAGAGCCCTGGCCTCGGCACCGGACCCGAGCACGGCGCAGGTCACTTCCTCGCCCTCGATGAATTCCTCGCACAGCACATCGGCGTCGTAACGCGCCGAGAGCGCCACCGCCTCGTCCATGTCCGTATCGCCCCGCACCTTGCTGACCCCGAGCGACGAGCCCTCACGCGGGGGCTTGACGATCAGCGGCAGCCCCAGCTCATCGGGTACGGCGCGCACGCGTTCGCGGCTCTGCTCCTGCGGCTGGAGCCAAACGAAGCGCGGCGTCGACAAGCCCTGCGCCTGCCACAAGCGCTTGGTCATCACCTTGTCCATCGCCACCGCCGAGGCCATCACGCCCGAGCCGGTGTAGGGAATGCCGAGCAGCTCGAGCGCGCCCTGAACGCTGCCGTCTTCGCCGTAGCGTCCGTGCAGCGCGATGAAGCAGCGCGCATAGCCTTCGTCCTTCAGTGCGCAGATCGGGCGTTCGGCCGGGTCGAAGGCCTCGGCATCGACACCGCAGGCCCGCAGCGCCTGCAAGACCCCCGCGCCCGAGAGCAAGGAAATCTCACGCTCGGCCGAGCGCCCGCCCATGAGGACGGCGACCTTGCCCATTTTTGATGCTTTTTCTTGGATTGCCGGCGTCATCCGGTCACCTCTTGCTCTTGTTTTTGAAGTAATTCGACCACTTTGCCCGGTACGGCTCCGATCGAACCCGCGCCCATGCACAGCACCACGTCGCCGCCGCGGGCCTGCTCGAGGATGACCTGAGGCAGCTCGGCCACCGACTCGACGAAAACCGGCTCGACCTGCCCGCCGACCCGCAGCGCGCGCGCCAGGCTGCGCCCGTCGGCGGCGACGATCGGCGCTTCGCCCGCGGGGTAAACCTCGGTGAGCAGCACGAGGTCTGCGAGCCCAAGCACCCGAACGAAATCCTCGAAGCAGTCCCGCGTGCGGGTGTAGCGATGCGGCTGAAAGGCCAGCACCAGGCGTCGGCCCGGAAAGGCCCCCCGGGCCGCAGCGAGCGTCGCCGCCATCTCGACCGGATGGTGGCCATAGTCGTCGAGCACGGTGAACCGCCCGCCATCGCGCGCGGGCCAGTCGCCATAGTTCTGAAAGCGCCGCCCCACGCCTTTGAATCCGGCGAGTGCCCGCAAGACCGCGTCGTCCGGGACATCGAGCTCGACGGCAACCGCGATTGCTGCCAGCGCATTGCGCACGTTGTGCTCGCCGGCTAGGTTCAGGGTGACTTCGAGATCGGGCAGCGTCACGCCGTTGCGGCGCTGCACGCGAAACTGCATCTGCGCGCCGACCGCCCGCACATCGACCGCCCGGACCTGCGCCTCCTCGCTGAAGCCGTAGCTCGTGATCGGGCGCGAGACGCGGGGCAAGATCGAGCGCACGCCGGGATCGTCGATGCACAGAATCGCCGTGCCGTAAAAAGGCATGCGGTGCAGGAAGTCGACGAACGCGTCCTTCAAGCGCGCGAAGTCGTGCCCGTAGGTCTCCATGTGGTCGGCGTCGATGTTGGTGACGACGGCCATCACGGGCATCAGGTTCAGGAACGAGGCGTCGGATTCATCGGCCTCGACGACGATGTATTCGCCTTGCCCGAGTCGCGCATTCGCGCCGGCGCTGTTGAGCCGCCCGCCGATCACGAAGGTCGGGTCGAGCCCGCCTTCGGCCAGCACGCTCGCGACCAGGCTGGTCGTGGTCGTCTTGCCGTGCGTGCCCGCGATCGCAATGCCCTGCTTGAGCCGCATGAGCTCGGCGAGCATGACCGCACGCGGGACGATCGGCACATGGCGCGCACGCGCGGCCAGCACCTCGGGGTTGTCTGCGCGCACGGCGGTCGAGACCACCACCGCATCGGCACCCTCGACCTGCTCGGCGGCGTGGCCCACGAAGGTGCGGATGCCCTGCGCGCGCAGCCGCTGCAAGCTCGCGCTGTCGGCCAGATCGGAACCCGACACCGTGTAGCCCAGGTTGTGCAGCACTTCGGCAATACCGCTCATGCCCGAGCCGCCGATGCCGACGAAATGGATGTGACGAATCGCGTGTTTCATGGGGAATCTCTCGTGATCTGCGGCTCGAGCAGCCGCTCACAGGCGTCGACGATCGCCTCGGTCGCTCCGGCCCGGCGGGCCGCATGGGCGGCCTCGGCGCGCCGCAGCAATTCCGCACGGTCGAGGCCGGCGAGAAACGCCGCCAGCCGCTCGGGCGTGAAGTCGGTCTGGTTCATCAGCCAGCCCCCGCCGCGTTCGACAAGAAAGCGCGCGTTGTGCGTCTGATGGTCGTCCACGGCATGCGGGAAAGGGACGAAAACGGCTGCCGCGCCGATGGCGGCGATTTCGGTCACGGTCGAAGCCCCGGCGCGGGCGATGACCAGATCCGCCTCTGCAAGCGCGTGCGCCATGTCGTCGATGAAGGCCACGAGCCGCGCCTGGACCCCGGCCTGCGCATAGGCGTCTTGCAACGCCTCGAACTGCTTCTCGCCGCTTTGGTGCAGCACGCTCGGTCGGCGCGCGGGATCGAGTCGGGCCAGCGCCTGCGGCACCGTCTCGTTGAGCGCGCGGGCGCCGAGACTGCCGCCGACGACCAGCACCCGCAGCGGGCCATTGCGCCCGGCAAAACGCGCACGCGGCTCTGGTTGCTGCCAAAACGGTGCGCGCAACGGGTTGCCCACCCAGACCCCGCGCGGCAACACGTCGGGGAAGGCCGTGAAGCAATGCCGCGCGCACGGCGCCAAGGCCCGATTGGCCAAACCCGCAATCGCGTTTTGCTCATGCAGCACGAGCGGGATACGACGCAGACATGCGGTGGCGCCGCCCGGCGCCGTGACATAGCCCCCAAAGCCCACGACCACGTTCGGCTGGACGCGGTCGAGCGTGCGCCAGGTTTGCACCAGCGCCCGCAGCAGCCGCGCAGGCAGCGTCCACAAGGACCGCCAGCCCTTGCCGCGCACACCGCCAAAGTCGATCGCCTCGAAGGCAAAGCCCTGCGGCGGGACGAGGCGGCTCTCCATGCTCTCGGGCGTACCCAGCCAGTGCACGCGCCAGCCGCGATCCTGTAGCGCGGCGGCCACCGCAAGCCCCGGGAAGATATGCCCGCCTGTGCCCCCCGCCATCACGAGCGCACGCGGGCGCGGGCTGCGGTCCGTGGGGATGGATGCACCTTCCGGCACGGCGCTCATACCCGCCCTCCCCGCATCAGCGCGCGGTTCTCGAAGTCCACCCGAAGCACGATGGCCATCGAAACCAAGCCCATCAGAATCGCCGACCCACCGTAGCTCATGAACGGCAAGGTCAAGCCTTTGGTCGGCAAGGCACCGAGGTTCACGCCCATGTTGATGAAGGCCTGAAAGCCGATCCAGATCCCGATGCCTTGCGCGACGAGCCCCGAAAACACCCGGTCGAGCGCGATCGCCTGGCGGCCAATCTGCATGATGCGCCGCGTCAGCCAGAAAAACAGCACGATGAGGCTGAGCACCCCGACGAGCCCGAATTCTTCGCCGATCACCGCGAGCAAAAAGTCGGTATGCGCTTCGGGCAGCCAGTTGAGCTTTTCAACACTGCCGCCGAGGCCGACGCCGAACACCTCGCCCCGCCCGATGGCGATCAGCGCATGCGAGAGCTGGTAGCCCTTGCCCAGTGCGTGCTTCTCATTCCAGGGGTCGAGGTAAGCAAAGATGCGCTCGCGGCGCCATTCCGACAAGCCGATCATCAACCCGAAGGCCACGAGCAACACCGCCCCGATCAAGAAGAACATCCGCGCATTGACACCGCCCAGGAACAGAATACCCATGGCGATCATCGCAATCACCATGAACGCGCCCATGTCGGGCTCGGCCAGCAACAGAATGCCCACGATGCCAACCGCCGCCCCCATGGGCAGGACGGCGCGGAAGAAGCGCTCCTTGACCGCCATCTTGCGCACCATATAGTCCGAGGCGTACAGGACGGTCGCGAGCTTCGCGAACTCCGAGGGCTGAAAGTTCATGACACCCAGCGAAATCCAACGACGCGCGCCGTTGACCCCGCGGCCGACGTGCGGAATCAAGACGGCGACGAGCAGCAGCAGCGCCAGAATGAAGATCCAGGGCGCAGCCTCTTCCCAGCGCCGCATCGGCACCTGATAGGCGAGCAAGGCGACGGCGAACCCCAGCACCAGCGACAACAGGTGGCGCAGCAGGAAGTGCGTGCCCGCATAGGCAGCGAACTTGGGGTTGTCGGGCAGTGCGATCGAGGCCGAATAGACCATCACCAGACCCCAGGTCAGCAGCGCCAGCACCACCCAAACCAGGCTTTGATCAAAGGCGGCCAAGCCCGCGACCCGTCCATCCTGGCGCGGCAGCGTGCGCTCCCACGGGGTCGGAACCGGCTCGGCGGAAGGGTGCGCTGCGCGCCGCGCCCGCGAAAAGAGCGACGAGAACCGATCCCCCATGGTTTGCGCAAGACTCATCGCACCCCCTCGATCGGTGTGCCCGCCTCGGCAGCCAAGGCCGCCACCGACGCGCGGAACACCTCGGCCCGGTGCGCGTAATCGGCAAACATGTCCATGCTGGCACAGGCAGGAGACATCAACACCGCATCGCCCGGGCGCGCACGCGCCGCCGCCAAGCGCACCGCTGCGGGCATGTCCGCCGCGTCGATCAGCTCGACGCCTGCGGGGGAGAGCGCCGCACGAATCCGGGGCGCGTCCTGTCCGATGAGCACGACCGCCCGAACATGCTGCGCCACCAGCGGTGCCAGCGGCGCAAAGTCCTGCCCCTTGCCGAGGCCGCCCAGAATCAGCACCAACGAACGCCCCTGCGCCAGACCGCTGATGGCCGCGGCCGTCGCCCCGACGTTGGTGCCCTTGCTGTCGTCGATGTATTCCACGCCGTCGACGATGGCGACCGTCTCGACGCGATGGGGCTCACCGCGGTATTCCCGCAGCCCGTGCAGCATGGGTGCCAGCGGTGCCCCGGCTTCGGTCGCCAGCGCCAGCGCCGCCAGTGCATTGAGCGCGTTGTGGCGGCCGCGGATGCGCAAGGCATCGGCAGGCATCAAGCGCAGCAGCGGCGCTGCGGCGCTCTCACCCTCGGCGCTGCCACGCCGCCGCGGCAGCTCGTCGGCCGCCCCGGCACGCACCAGCCAAGTCATGTCGTGCACCGTCTCGAGGCCCCAGTCCAGCGGCTGCTGCGGCACATCGGAGCCAAAGCTGACCCAGCGCAAGGCCGGTGCACCCCTGGCCGGCGCGGGCGGCACCATGGCCATCACCCGTGCGTCATCGCGATTGAGCACCCGCACCCCCTGAGAGCCGAAGATGCGCGCCTTCGCCGCCGCATACGCCTCCATCGAACCGTGCCAGTCCAGATGGTCCTGGGTCAGGTTGAGCACCGCCGCCGCCGTCGGCTCGAAGCGCCCGGCGTGCTCGAGCTGAAAGCTCGAGAGCTCGAGTACCCAGACCTCGGGCAGCGCGTGCTGCTCGATCCGCTCACGCAGGGTGTCGAGCAGGGTCGGGCCGATGTTGCCGGCCACAGCCGTTTGCAGCCCCGCACGGGCCAGCAGCTGACCCGTCAGCGCCGTCACGGTCGTCTTGCCGTTGGTGCCGGTGACGGCCAGGATCTTCGGCGTATAGCCCTCGCTCTGGGCCCGCTCTGCCAGCGCCTCGGCAAACAGCGCCAGTTCGCCGCCGATCCACACGCCGCGCGATTGGGCGGCTTCGCGGATTTGGGCCGTCTGATCGGGCGTGAGGCCAGGGCTCAGCAGCAGCAACTCCGCCTGCGCCGCATCGAGCAAGGCCGCATCGAACGGGGCGTGCAGCCACTTCGCCCCGGGGCAATCTTCGAGCAAACGCGATCGCTGCGGCGGCTCAGCCCGGGTGTCGGCGACCGTGACCCGAGCGCCCGCGCGCGTGCACCAGCGCGCCATGGCGAGCCCCGAAGCTCCCAGGCCCAGAATCAGAACGCGGCGATCATGCAAGAAAGGGCTCATGTCGATCAGCGCAACTTCAGCGTGGAGAGGCCCACGAGGCACAGCAGCATCGTGAGGATCCAGAAACGAACGACGACTTGAGTCTCGTTCCACCCCTTCTTCTCGAAGTGGTGGTGCAGCGGCGCCATCAGCAGCAAGCGGCGTCCCTGTCCATAGCGCCGCTTGGTCCATTTGAACCAGCTGACCTGGAACATCACCGACAGCGCCTCGACGACGAACACGCCACCCATGATCGCGAGCACGATTTCCTGGCGCACGATCACGGCCACCGTGCCCAAAGCCGCCCCGAGGGCAAGCGCGCCCACGTCGCCCATGAACACCTGGGCCGGATGCGCGTTGAACCACAAAAACGCCAGCCCCGCGCCGCTCATGGCCGCACAAAACACCAGCAACTCGCCGCTGCCGGGGATGTGCGGCAGAAACAGATAGCGCGCGAACACGGCGTTGCCCGTGACGTAGGCAAACACGCCCAGCGCCGCGCCCACCATGACCACGGGCATGATCGCCAGGCCGTCGAGCCCGTCGGTGAGGTTGACCGCGTTGCTCGAGCCCACGATGACGAGATAGCTCAACACCACGAAGCCGACGACGCCCAGTGGGTAGCTGACCTCTTTGAAGAAGGGCACGAGCAAACCGGCCTTGGGCGGCAGATCGACATCGAAGCCCGAGCGCACCCAAGTCAGGAACAACTCGAACACCTTCGCGTTCGAGCTCTCCGAAATGCTGAACACCAGGTAGAGCGCAGCGAGCAAGCCGATGACCGACTGCCAGAAATATTTCTCGCGTGAGCGCATGCCCTCGGGGTCTTTGCGCACCACCTTGCGCCAGTCGTCCACCCAGCCGATCGCGCCAAAGCCGAGCGTGACCGCGAGCGTGATCCAAATGAAGCGGTTGCTCCAGTCGGCCCACAGCAAGGTCGCGGTCGTGAGCGCCACGAGGATGAGCACGCCGCCCATGGTCGGGGTCCCGCTCTTGGCCAGGTGCGATTCGACGCCGTAGCCGCGAATCGGCTGACCGATCTTCAGCGCCGTCAATCGACGGATCACGGCGGGGCCTGCGGCCAGCCCGATCACCAGCGCGGTCATGGCGGCCATCACGGCGCGAAAGGTCAGGTACTGGAACACCCGCAAAAAGCCCCATTCCGGCTGCAGGGCCTGCAACCACTGGGCCAGGCTAAGCAACATGCCGACCTCCTTCCGAGCCGGACCGATCCGAGCGGCTTTCGATTGCGGCGACGACGCGCTCCATGCGCATGAAGCGCGAGCCTTTGACGAGCAGGCTCCGAACCTGCGTCTGCAGGTCTGTAACCGCCGCGAGCAGGCTGTCGATGTCGGCATGGGCGACGACGCCGTCTTGCGCCTGCGCTGCGCGCGCACACTGCGGGCCCAGCACATGCACATGCTCGATGCCGCTGGCGAGCGCCAGTGCCAGGGCCTCGGCATGGAAAGCCGGACCCTGGTCGCCCACTTCGCCCATGTCGCCGAGCACCAGCAGGCGCGGCGCCGGCAAGGCGGCAAGCATGGCAATCGCTGCACGTACCGAATCGGGGTTGGCGTTGTAGCTGTCGTCGACCAGCGTCAGGGGCTGCGCGCCCCCCCGCAGCACATGCACCCGCGAGCGGCCTTTGACCGGCTCGAAGGCTTCGAGCCCCGCGCGCACCGCCTCAAGCGGCGCCCCTGCAGCCAAGGCGCAGGCTGCCGCCGCGGCTGCGTTGCGCACGTTGTGGCGGCCCGCCATGTGCAGCGTCAGGGTCGTGTGGCCAGCGGGTGTGCGCAGGGCAATGGCCCATGCCCCATCGCGCCAGTCGGCCTGGGCGCTCACCTCAGCCTCCACCTCCTGCGTATCGGTAAAGCGCCAACACCGCCGTGCGCCGGCCGCAGTCTGCCACAAGGCGGTGTAAGCATCGTCAGCGGGGATGACGGCAGTGCCGTCCGCGCGCAGCGCGTTGAGGACGCTACCGTTTTCACGGGCGACGGCCTCGACCGTCTCCATGAACTCCAGATGCTCGCGCTGCGCGTTGTTGACGAGCGCCACCGTGGGTTGCGCCCACGCGGCGAGTTGGGCGATTTCGCCAGGGTGGTTCATGCCGAGTTCGACC
>NZ_JAEMQB010000095.1:0-5354 GCF_022759015.1 Tibeticola sp.
CCGAAGGGGCGCCCCAAAACGCGCCCGAGTAGGCGCAAAGCACAGCCGTAGCTCGGGCTACGGCGCGCATTTGCAACGCCCTCTGGCGTGTTTTGGGGCGTCAAAGCGGGCATGACCAATTCCCTCTCAGCCTCTCAGGCTTCTTCTTTCGGGTCGCGCGACATCAGCGTTGCCAAGACGGCCTGCGGCGTCGCGCGGCCCTCGATCAAGGCGACCACGCCTTCGCTGATGGGCATTTCGACGCCCAACGCCCGGGCGCGCTGCACGGCCGTGCGGGCGGTGTAGACGCCCTCGGCCACATGTCCGAGCGAGGCCACCGCCTGCTCGAGGGTCTGCCCCTGCGCCAGCAACAGGCCAACGCGTCGGTTGCGGGAAAGATCTCCGGTCGCCGTCAGCACCAGGTCGCCGAGCCCGGACAGGCCGCGGAAGGTCTCCGCCCGCGCGCCCAGTGCCACCCCCAGCCGCGTCATCTCGGCCAGGCCGCGGGTGATCAGCGCCGCCCGGGCGTTGCCGCCGAGCGCAAGGCCGTCGGCCACACCGGTCGCAATCGCCAGCACGTTCTTCACCGCGCCACCGACTTCCACGCCGACGATGTCCTCGCTGCCGTAGATGCGCAATTGCGGACCATGAAAAGCCGCGAGCGCCGCCTGTCGCACCCGCGGATCGGGGCTGGCGGCCACCAGCGCAGCGGGCAGGCCACGCGCGACCTCCTGCGCGAAGCTCGGACCGCTGAGCACGCCGGCCGGCAGCTCAGGCGCGACTTCAGCGGCGATTTCATGGCCCAAGCGTCCGTGGGCCACGGCGTCGGGCGGCCCAAGCGGCTGCTCGAAGCCCTTGCACAGCCAAATGACGGGCGAGCGCGTCGGCGCCAGCGCGCGGAGCACCCCCCGCAGGCCGGCCATCGGCGTTGCCACGACGCGCAAATCGGCATCGTCGGCGGCGGACGCCGGGCGCGCATCGGCCCCGAGGAGGTCCACTTCGAGGCGGTCGGGAAAAGAGGTCTGCGGCAGGTAGCGCAGATTGCACCGTTCCGAGCGCATCGTCATCGCCTGCGCCGGGTCGCGCACGAGCAGGCGCACCCGATGGCCATCGGGGTGGCGCGCTGCGGCAATCGCCAAGGCCGTGCCCCAGGCACCTGCCCCGAGGACGTCAATCTTCATCGCCTGCCCATGCCCTTGAACCCAGATTGTCCATTAGGCGGCCCTGCGGGCCTACGCACGCCCTGGCGGTCGCTTTGCGGCGTCTTCGCGCCCGTGCTCGTCGCCCATAGCCTCGGCTATGGGCTCCTCTCCCGTGCGCCAATCCACGCGCAAATCGCCGCGCCATCTTCGTGCGTCCGAATGAACAATCTGGGTTGAACGCCGGCAACGCCCCGACCAGCGCCTCATTACTGAACGGACGCCGCTCCTTCGGCCGCGGCCGCTTGCTGCTGTTGCTCGTACATGGCCTGGAAGTTGATTTCCGCCAAGTGCACCGGCGGATAGCCCGCACGCGTGATCAGATCGGCCACGTTGCCCCGCAGGTACGGAAAGACGATCTGCGGGCAGGCGATCCCCAGCACGGGCGACATTTGGTCCTGCGGCAGGTTGCGGATTTCGAAAATGCCGGCTTGCTTGCACTCGACGAGGAACACGGTACGCTCCTCGATCTTCGTGTGCACGGTGGCGGTGACGGCCACTTCAAAAATTCCATCGGCCACGCCCGCAGCCTCGACGGCGAGTTGAATGTCCACGCTCGGCTGCTGCTGCTCGAGCAGGATCGCCGGTGCGTTGGGCTGCTCGAGCGAGGCCTCTTTGAGGTAGACGCGTTGGATCTGGAAAACGGGGGCGGCTTGTTCGGTCATGGATTTGAAGGAATAAGAAAAAGGAAACAGGAACGAAAGACTCAAGAACCCTGCAGCAGCGGCACCAAGCCGCCGCGGGCGTCGAGCGCCATGAGGTCATCGCAGCCGCCGACATGCGTGTCGCCGATGAAGATCTGGGGCACGGTGCGCCGGCCGGTGATCTGCATCATCGTCTCGCGGGCCGCCGGGTCGAGGTCGATGCGAATTTCCTCGATGGCCTGCACGCCTCGGGCCTGCAGGAGCTGTTTGGCGCGGATGCAGTAAGGGCAAACGGCCGTGGTGTACATCTTGACGGGCTGCATGGGGGACTCCTCGAAAAATCAGGCCGCAGTGCGCTCGACGGGCAAGCCCGCCTCACGCCAGGCGCGCAGACCGCCGGCGAGCGACACGGCGCGCTCGTACCCGAGCTTTTGCGCGATCGAGACGGCCCGGCGCGAGCGCACGCCCGAGGCACAGACCAAAATCACCGGCGTCGACTTGTTCTTGACCACGGCGGGCAAAGACTGCTCCAGGCGCGACAGCGGCACCGACTTCGCCTGCGCCACATGGCCGGCGGCGTACTCGGCCGGCTCACAGACATCGATCAAGACCGCTTTTTCGCGGTTGACGAGCAGCACGGCCTCGGTTGGCGTCACGCCTCCCGCCGCCGCCCCAGACCCCAGGGCCTGCCACAGCAGCATCCCGCCCGAGGTCAGCGCCAACAAAATCCACATCCAGTTATCAACGACAAACTTCATGAAAAACATCCTTTTCGGCACCGGCGAACGCCCGGCGCAATGGACGATTCTAGAATGGCGGGCTGTCTGCGCTCTGCCTCTCATATAAAACCATGTACCAACTCGTCCTCATTCGCCACGGGGAGTCCACCTGGAACCTCGAGAACCGTTTCACCGGCTGGACCGACGTCGACCTCACGCCCACGGGCGTTTCGCAGGCCATGGCTGCGGGCAAACTGCTCAAAGCCGAAGGCTTCGACTTCGACCTGTGCTACACGAGCGTGCTCAAGCGCGCCATCCACACGCTGTGGTACGCGCTCGACGAAATGGACCGCGCGTGGCTGCCCGTCGTCAAATCCTGGCGCCTCAACGAGCGCCACTATGGAGCGCTGCAGGGGCTCAACAAAGCCGATATGGTGCGCCAGTACGGCGAGGAGCAGGTACTGATCTGGCGCCGCAGCTACGACACCCCGCCACCCGCGCTCGACCCGGCGGACGCGCGCTGCGAGCGTGGTGACCCCCGCTACGCCAAGCTCAAGCCCGAAGAGGTGCCGCTGACCGAATGCCTCAAGGACACGGTGGCGCGGGTGCTGCCGTTCTGGGAGGAGTCGATCGCCCGCGCGATCAAGGCCGGCCAGCGGGTGCTCGTCGTGGCGCACGGCAATTCGATCCGCGCGCTGGTCAAGCATCTCGACAACATCTCCGACAGCGACATCGTCGGGCTCAATATTCCCAACGGCATCCCCTTGGTTTATGAGCTCGACGCGGAGCTGCGACCGCTTCGGCATTACTATCTCGGCGACGCGGAAGCCGCCGAGCGGGCCGCAGCCGCCGTCGCAAGCCAAGGAAAGTCCTGCTGAACGACGGGCACAACATCGACGGGCGACCGCAGGGGTCAGAAAGCGAGAAACATGGGCTACAAATTCAAGGTGATGGGTTGGGTGTCGGCGGGCGTCCTCGCTGGCGCGCTCGCCACCGTATCGATCCAGACGATCGCCCGTGGCAGCCTCGAGCCTTTGCCGCTCGAAGAACTGCAACAACTCGCCGCGGTGTTCGGCATCATCAAGACCGAGTACGTCGAGCCGGTCGACGAGAAAAAGCTCATCACCGATGCCATCTCCGGCATGGTCTCGAGCCTGGACCCGCACTCGCAGTATTTCGACAAGAAAAGCTACAAGGAATTCCGCGAAGGAACCACGGGCCGCTTCGTCGGGGTGGGGATCGAGATCACCCAGGAGGACGGCTTGGTGAAGGTTGTCTCGCCGATCGAGGGCTCGCCCGCGGATCGCGCCGGCTTGAAGACCGGCGACCTGATCACGCGCATCGACGGCACGGCGGTCAAAGGCCTGAGCCTCAGCGACGCCGTCAAGCGCATGCGTGGCCAGCCCAACACCCAGGTGACGCTGACCGTCTTCCGCAAGGACGAAAACCGAAGCTTTACCGTCACCATCACCCGCGAAGAAATCAAAACCCAGTCGGTGAAGGCGCGCGTGGTGGAACCCGGCTATGGGTGGGTGCGGGTTTCCCAGTTCCAAGACCAAACCGCCGAGGACTTTGCCCGCAAGCTCGAAGAACTCTACCGACAGGATCCGCGCCTCAAGGGCCTGGTGCTCGACCTGCGCAACGACCCCGGCGGCTTGCTCGATGCGGCGATTGCCATCTCGGCCGCCTTCCTTCCTGAAAACGCCGTCGTGGTGTCGACCAACGGCCAGTTGCCCGAAAGCCGCGCGGTGTTCAAGGCCTCGCCCGAGTTCTATGCCCGGCGCGGCCCCGATCCGCTGCGCGTGCTGTCGGCAAACACCCGTGCGGCGCTGCGGACCGTGCCGCTGATCGTGCTGGTCAACGAAGGCTCGGCCTCGGCGAGTGAGATCGTCGCGGGCGCCCTGCAGGACCACAAGCGCGCGGTCATCATGGGCAGCCAAACCTTCGGCAAGGGTTCGGTTCAGACGGTTCGCCCGCTCGGGCCCGACACCGCCATCAAACTCACGACGGCGCGTTATTACACGCCCAGCGGCCGCACGATCCAGGCCAAGGGCATCGTCCCCGATGTGATGGTCGACGAAACCCCCGAGGGCAATCTGTTTGCCGCGTTGCGTCTGCGTGAGGCCGACCTCGAGAAGCACCTGAGCACCACCAACGGCACGGAGAACCCGGACCCCGCCGTGGAGCGTGAACGCGAGGCCGCGAGGGAGGCGGCGCGCAAGAAGCTCGAAGAAGAAGCCAAGAAGCCCGCTGCCGAACGCAAGATCCCCGAGTTCGGCTCGCCACAGGACTTCCAGCTTCAGCAGGCGCTCAACAAGCTCAAAGGCTTGCCCGTCATCACGAGCAAAACCCAGACCGAGCGAACCGAAGAAGCCCAGCCCGCCAAATGAAGCCCGCAGCCCCTGCCCGGCGCGACCGGAGCGCGGCCTGCAAGCCTCGGCGGGGGCTGTCTCGCATGATCCTAAATCCGGCAGTTGGGCGTGCCCGGGCGGGCCGTCATCGGGTGCGCGGGCAAGGCGCAAACCACAGCCATGGCGCTTGCCATGGCGAGGATTTGCAACGCCGCCCCCGCGCCCGAGGGCGGCTCGAACGGGTACGCAGCGCTCACCCAAGCGGTGAACGGCTTATGCACCAAAAACGGTTCAAACATCAACACCTTGCATTCAGCTCAAAGCGGTCAACTGCCGGATTTAGGATGATGAACGACGAACAACTGCTGCGTTACTCGCGCCACATCCTGCTCGATGAAATCGGGGTCGAAGGGCAGCAGCGGCTGCTCGACGCCCATGCGGTCATCGTCGGTGCCGGGGGCC
>NZ_JAEMQB010000103.1:0-4454 GCF_022759015.1 Tibeticola sp.
CTCCTCCCTCAAGCTGCAGCAGAACGCACCGGCATCCGAGATCGCCGCGACCGGTCAGCTCGTGATGCTCACGCAGCGGATCGGCAAGTCCGCCAACGAATTCCTGACCATGGAAGGCGTGAGCCCCGAGGCGGTGTTCTTGCTCGGTAAGGACCTCAACACTTTCAAGGAGATTGCCAAGGGCTTGCTCGAAGGCAGCGCCGACCTGCGCCTGGCCCCGGCGAAGGATGCACAAACCCGCGAGCGACTCGAAGCGCTGTTGAAACTGTACGAAGAGACCCGCCAGCAAGCCGGTGCCATTCTGGGCAACCTGCAAGGCTTGGTGGCCGCGCGCGAAGCGCAGGGCGTCATCATTGCCGACAGCGAACCCTTGCGTAAAGGTCTCGAGACGGTTCAGGAAATGCTCTCCGCGCGCACCGGCCTCGGGGGGCTGTCCTTGCTCGCCTTGCTCGTCGCCGCCTTGGGTGCGCTCGGTGCTGCGGCTGGCCTTGCTTATGTCCAGCTTCAGGAAAGCCGCCAGCGACAGCTGATCGCTGAGCGTCAGCGCCAAGAGGCTTTGGCGCAGGAGCAGGAGGCCAAGCGCATCAACGACGCGAACCAGGCGGCCATTTTGCGACTGATGAACGAACTGCAGGCGGTCGCCGAGGGCGACCTGACGCAGGAAGCCACCGTGACCGAAGACATCACCGGGGCCATCGCCGACTCGGTGAACTACACCGTCGAAGAACTTCGCATGCTGGTGGGGAACGTGCAGCAGACGGCCACCCGCGTGGCGCAAACCACGGCGCTGGTGGAAAACACGTCGACCGAACTGCTCGCGGCATCGGGCGAGCAGTTGCGAGAAATCCGCGAAACCGGCCAATCGGTGCTCGACATGGCGGCCCGAATCACCGACGTGTCGGCGCAGGCACAGGAAACGGCGCAGGTGGCGCGCCAGTCGCTGCGCGCCGCCGAGTCTGGCCTCGAAGCCGTGCAAGCCGCCATCGGCGGTATGAACGCCATCCGGGACCAGATTCAGGAAACGTCCAAGCGGATCAAGCGCCTGGGTGAATCGTCCCAGGAGATCGGTGAAATCACCGAGCTGATTTCGGACATTACCGAGCAGACCAACGTGCTGGCCCTGAATGCGGCGATCCAGGCGGCCTCCGCAGGCGAAGCGGGCCGGGGCTTCTCGGTGGTGGCCGAAGAAGTGCAGCGACTTGCTGAGCGTTCGGCGGACGCGACACGGCAAATCTCGGCGCTCGTGCGGACCATTCAGACCGACACCCAAGACGCCGTGGGCGCCATGGAGCGCTCCACGCAAGGTGTGGTCGAGGGGGCGAAGCTCTCCGACAACGCGGGTGCGGCACTGGCCGAAATCGACCGCGTGTCGCGGCAACTCGCCGAGCTCATCGAGCGGATTTCTCAAGCAGCCGCCCACGAGGCCGAGCAGGCGGGGGAAGTCGCGGGCAACATTCAGCACATTTTCGCCGTGACCGAACAGACCGAAGAAGGCACTCGGACCACCGCCGAACAGGTGCGCGAGCTGGCGCGCATGGCCGAGGAATTGCGCGCTTCGGTGGCCCGGTTCAAGATTGCTTGATCGTCCCGGGTCCAAGGTCTGAACGCGCTCGATCCCTACGTTTACGCGGAGCCGATTTGCCCATGTCCTCAACCGAAACTGCCCGTGCCAACGTCGAAGCGGAGCCGATCGTCGACCTCGGGCCGCTCGCGTGGGTCGAGAGCGAACTGCGGAAAAACCTCGAGGCCGTCAACAAAGCTTTGAAGCGCTATCAGCGCGAGCTCCAGACTGCACAGGCTGACGGGCTTGCTGCGGCCGATGTCACGCCGCTGCGACTGGCGCGTCAACAGTTGCACCAGGCCGTAGGGGCCTTGGAACTGGTGGGGTTTTCGGCTCCAGCGCATCTGGCTCGCGCGATGGAGGCCGCCGTTGCGCGCTTCGTCGCGCAGCCCAAACTGGTGGATGCCGATGCAGTCACCGCGGTGGAAAACGCCGGCTTTGCCTTGATGGAGTTCCTGGCCCGAACGCTTGCCGGGGAGCGCTTGTCGGCCGTGGGGTTGTTTCCGCAGTACCGCGACGTTCAGCGACTGGCACAGGCGACCCGGGTACACCCCGCCGATCTTTGGGAGTATGAATTCTCGTGGCGTGAGTTGCCGGCTGGGCCATCCGAAGTCGACGCCGAGTTGCCGCCGCGCCCTCAGGTGGACCGGGCCGTGCTCAGCCTGCTGCAGACGGGCGACCGGGCTGCAGGGCAGGTATTGAGCCAGGTCTGCGAAGCGATCGGCGCGCGCGCCGCGCACAGCAACGAGCGCACATTCTGGTCCCTTGCCGCCGCGTTTTTCGGCGCCGCAGCAGAAGGCTCGCTGGCGCTGGATCTGTACGCCAAGCGTGTCGTTTCCCAGCTGTTGCTGCAGATCGCCAATGCCTATCGGGGGCTGGCCGGAGCCACGCCAGCATTGGGTCGCGATCTGCTGTTTCACCTGTCGCAGCTCCCTGCGGGGGCGGTGCACGATGGGCGGGTGGCCGACATCCGCCGTCGATATGGCTTGGCCGACACTGCGCCCGTGGACTATGAGCAGCGCAGTTTCGGCCATTTCGACCCGGCGCAATTGCATCAGCTGCGCAAACGGATCGACGCGGTCAAAGAGGCTTGGGCGAGCCTTGCCGGCGGTCACGATTCGGCGCTCAAGGGGCTCCCCGACAAATTCGCTTTGATGAGTGAGGCTCTGGTTCGGCTTCATCCCGATACGGAGGTTCTCGCCCGCTCACTCGAAGGGGTTGCTGCGCGCTGTGTGGCCGAGGGCCGACCGCCCGAGTCGGCGCTGGCCCTCGAAGTCGCCACGGCCTTGCTGTATCTGGACGCGGCGCTTGCCCGCGTTCGGCCAGACGCCGAGGAACTCGCCGCGCGCTCCGCCCAACTGGCCGAGCGCATCGCGCGGGCGACCGAGCAGCAGGATGCCGGGCCGATCGAGCCTTGGATGGAGGAGCTGTTCCGCAACGTCAGCGACCAGCAGACGATGGGCACGGTCATCGGTGAGCTGCGACATACCCTGGCTGAGACCGAAAAAGCCCTCGATCAATACAACCGCGATGCCCAAGCACTCGATGAGCTGGCGAAGGCCCCGCCCCTGCTCGCCCAGATGCGGGGTGTGTTGTCGGTCCTGGGGCTGGAACCGGCGGCTGCGGCGGTTGCCCACATGCGCTCGCAAACCGAATCGCTGCTGCAACAAGCCGGCGACTTGGGCGGTGAAGAGCGGCAAGCGCTCTTCGATTCGCTTGGGAACAACCTGGGCGCGCTGGGGCTGCTGCTCGACATGCTGAACTATCAGCCGCAGCTGGCGCGCCGCCTCTTCGTTTTCGACGAAGCAACCGGCGAACTCAAGCCCCTGATGGGCCGGGAGTCTGCTGCACCCGTCCAGGTCGCGGCGAACTCGACCGATGCGTCCGTTCCGCTCGTCGCGGATACCTCGCCGCCGCAGGACACGCCGACTGCATCACTGGCCCCTTCCGAGCCCGCAGGCGATTCCGCTTGGATGCGCGAGTTTTCCGACACGCTCCCGTTTACCGAAAGTGCGCCTGCGGAGCCCCCTGCCGAAGCGGTTGCGTTCCCGAGCCTGGACTTGTCCGTTCCGCCGTCGTCGCCGGAGGCAGAGCCTATCGAGGCTTCCCTGGAAGCCACATTGGCCGAGCTTGCAGGCCCGCCACCCGAGCCCGCGGAGGTCGAGGCGGCGCCACCGGCCGAGCCGGTGGAGATCACGGCCTCCGAGCCTCCCGTGGATGAAGGCGATCTGCTGGGGATCTTTCTTGAAGAGGCGCACGAGGTCGTTGCCAACGGCCGCGCAGCCCTCGATGTCCTGGCGGCCGCGCCTAGGGACGTCGATGCGCTGACGACGCTGCGTCGAGCCTTTCACACCCTCAAAGGCAGCTCGCGCATGGTCGGGCTGGAGGCTTTCGGCGAAGCTGCATGGAGCTTCGAGCAGGTGCTCAATCAATGGCTCGGTGAGGGTAAGCCTGCAACTCCCGAGCTTCTCTCGGTGGCGGGGGATGCGCTCGATGCCTTCGGGCAGTGGGCGGCGGACCTCGAGTCCGGGGACGCCAGCGCCTGGACGGCGCAAGCCTTCACGCGCGTTGCCGAGGACTTCCGTTCGAGCGGCACCGTGCAGCCGATCGCTCGCCCGTCTCCGCCCGTGGAAGCCGGCGGTGATGTCGGGCAGACCCAGGATGCGTCGGTGTCTGTAGAAGCGGAGCCTTTGCCTCTGCCCGAGCCCCCGTCCGTCGAGATCACAGAGCTCGCGGCCGGCGAATTCGAAGCCCTCTTCGCGTCGGATGCCGCCGCGCCGGAGCCTGCTCCGGCGTTCGCCGAACCCGTCCAAGCCGTCGCCGCAGCAGAAGCCGCAGAGCCAGCAGAGGCAGCAGAGGCAGCAGAGGCAGCAGAGGCAGCAGAGG
Organism: Tibeticola sp.; assembly: GCF_022759015.1. Classification (NCBI taxonomy): domain Bacteria; kingdom Pseudomonadati; phylum Pseudomonadota; class Betaproteobacteria; order Burkholderiales; family Comamonadaceae; genus Tibeticola; species Tibeticola sp. The sequence continues at coordinate 4,448 of NZ_JAEMQB010000103.1, forward strand.
CAGCAGA
>NZ_JAEMQB010000158.1:0-10927 GCF_022759015.1 Tibeticola sp.
CCGAAGGGGCGCCCCAAAACGCGCCCGAGTAGGCGCAAAGCACAGCCGTAGCTCGGGCTACGGCGCGCATTTGCAACGCCCTCTGGCGTGTTTTGGGGCGTCAAAGCGGGCATGACCAATTCCCTCTCAGCCTCTCAGGCTGTGCCGCCGTGCCGGGCACGCAGTTCGAGCACGAGTTCTCCGATCGCCGGAGCATCCACCGCCCGCGGCACGCGCCTCAAATAGGTTTCGAGGTCACGCAACGCGGCATCGACCCGCCCCTCGCGGGCATGCAGCACCCCGCGCTCGCGCAAGGCGCCCAGATCATCCGGACGCAGCAGCAACACCCGGTCGAGAACTGCCCGCAGGAGCACCGGCTCATCGAAGGTTCGATGAAGCTCGCGCAAGTTGTCGAGCATGCGGCCGATGATTTCGCGGGGCAACGCGTTTTGCAAATGCAGCCCCACGGGTGGGTCGAAGCTCGCAGCATTTCGTCCTGCGGACTCCGTTTGACGCCAGGCCCTGAGCAGCCCTGCGAGTTCGTCCATGCCGAGCGAGCGCCCGGTCAAGGGGTCGAGCACCACCCACCCTTGAGGCAATCCCACCTTGACGAGGAAGTGGCCGGGAAACGAGACCCCGTGGGCATGAAGCGCCAAGGCCCGCGCCAATTCCAGCCAGATCACCGCCAGCGACACCGGTATGCCCCGCCGTCGCTCCAGAACCACATGGATGTAGCTGTTTTCGGCATCCATGTAGTGATTCACATTGCCCGCGAAACCCAGCTGCGAAAAGAAGAAGTCGTTGAGCCGGCGAAGTCGCTCCATCGGGCCGGCATCCGTCGGTATCTGGCGTTGGAGACGCTGCGCCAGGCGATCGACCCCGGCCAGAACGGACTCCACATCCAGCTCGGGATATTCGTCGTGCGCGATGCAGGTGGCCGCTTCCAGCAGTGGAAAGTCGCGGTCAGACCGAACCAACGCGCCAAAGTACTCCAGCGGGGTCGGAACGTGCAGTGAGAGCTTCATGGTCGTTGCAGAAGTTCAGCGGCGCAGCCATTGGCGTAAGGGTACTCCCGAAGCCCACAAAGCACCAAAATAAATCAACGCCGCCGCCGCCACGGACGTCGCCAGATAGAACACCCGCAATCCCGTCTGCGCCCGCAGATCGACCCACGCCACCGCCGAACTGGCCCAGAGCAGAAACACGCTCATGAGCGCGGTCGCAGCCAGCACCTGCAAAAGAAAGACGCCCCAGCCTGGAGTCGGTCGGTAGCTGCCGCGGCGCAACAGCCCCAGCAGCAGCCAGCCGGCATTGACCAGCGCACCGAGGCCGATCGCCAGCGCCAAGCCCGCATGCTGCATCAACGGCACCAACACCAGATTCATCGCCTGTGTCAGAGCCAGAACGATGATCCCGATGCGCACCGGAGTGCGGATGTCCTGATTGGCGTAGTAACCCGGCGCCAGCACCTTGATGGCAACCAAGCCCAGCAGCCCCACACCGTAGCCCGTGAGCGCCCGCGCAGTCTGCGCCACATCACCCGCGCCGAAAGCCCCGTAGTGATAGAGCACACTGACCAAGGGCGTGGCAAAGGTGAGCAAGCCGGCCGCTGCGGGCACGGCCAGCAGAACCACCAACCGCAACCCCCAATCGAGCATTTCGGAATAACGCCGCACGTCTCCCGCCGCCCGCGCTTGAGCGAGCTGCGGCATCAACACCACACCCAAAGCCACCCCAAGCAAGGCCGTCGGGAACTCCATCAGCCGATCCGCGTAGCCGAGCCAACTCACGCTGCCGCTCGCCAAATGGGACGCGATCTGGGTGTTGATGACCAAGGAGAGTTGCGCCACGCTCACACCGAGGATCGCGGGCCCCATCAGAGCGGCGATGCGACGCGTCGCCGGGTCCTGCCATGCCGCGCGCAGCTGCCTCAGGGTCAGGCCGATCCGTGGCCCCAGTCCCAGCCGCACCAGCGCGAGCCATTGGATGGCCAGTTGCAGCGCACCACCGACGAGCACCCCTGCCGTCAGTGCAAAAATCGGCTCGATGCCTTGAGCAGACAGCCACGGCGCGCCCCAATAAGCAGCCGCCATCAAGCACACGTTGAGCAACACCGGCGTCGCCGCAGGCACCGCAAACTTGCGCCAGGTATTGAGAACCCCCGCGCACAACGCGACGAGCGACATGAAGCCGATGTACGGGAACATCCAGCGCGTCATCACCACGGCAGCGTCGAAAGCCGTGGGATGCTGACGCAAGCCACTCGCCATAGCCCAGACCAGCAGCGGCGCGGCGAGCACGCCCAACACACTGAAACCCAACAAGACCCAGGCCAAAACCGTGGACACGTCGTCGATCACGCGACGGGTTTGCGCATCGCCGTGCTGAGCACGGCTCTCGGCCAGCACCGGCACAAAGGCCTGACTGAAGGCACCCTCGGCAAACAGACGCCGAAACAGATTCGGAATCCGGAACGCCACGTTGAAGGCGTCGGTGGTCGCGCTCGCACCAAACGTCGCGGCAATCAGGAGCTCACGCCCAAGACCCGTGATGCGCGACAACAAGGTCAAAGCGGAAACGGTGGAAGCGGATTTGAATAAGCTCACCCGCTCGAGTGTAGTTCCGGCGGGTTCAGCGTTGCCGAAGCTCACCCGGAGCCCATCCAGCACCAAGCCCAGCCCTTTGAGCCCGGGTCGATCGGAAGCCCAATCGAAAGACGCTGCTCGCTGTTAGAATCGCAGGTTTGCTGACAACATCCTGCAACTCAAGGACACCAAGATATGGCATCTTCCAAACCCAAGAAAAAGAACCCCCGCCTGGCCTCGGGCCGCAAGCGCGCCCGCCAGGACGTCAAACTCAATGCCGCGAATTCGTCGCTGCGGTCGAAATACCGCACCGCGGTGAAGAACGTCGAAAAGGCCGTGGCCGCTGGCGACAAAGTCAAGGCAACCGAACTCTTTGCCAAGATGCAGTCGGTCGTCGACGCCATCGCCGACAAGGGCATTTTCCATAAGAACAAAGCGGCTCGCGACAAGAGCCGCCTCTCTGCCAAGGTCAAGGCCTTGGCGACCGCAGCGGCTTAAGAAGCCGCAAGCCGCACGGCTGTCCATCCTCTCGGACCGACAGCTGCCGTTTGTCACGGGTGCGCTGTCAGCAAAAACAAGTGAGGCCGCAACTGCGGCCTCACTTGTTTTTCATCCGTGAAATGCATCAAGGGCGACGCTCAGTCGGCGCCTCGTCAGGCAGTAGGCAGGCCTCGACCGTTTGCAAGTGATTGTCGCGCGCGAAGTTCATGCAGAAGTCCCAGGCCATAGGCTCCGCCTCGCGCAAGTCCGGGTGGACCGCCACGCACTTCACCCCCTGGAGGACCGTCGGCAAACACCAAGGGGAATAGCTCAAATGGCTTCCGGGCTTGGCTCCACCGGGCCTGAACGGACTCATCACCCCCGCCAGCCGCTCCGCCCAGTCGCTGGGCCGAAAGGTTCTGCCGTCGTCGGTCAAACCCAGGATGAAGACTTGCTTAGCAGGAGATTTACCCATCGGATCACGTGGACGTTCTGGCTACGAGGCAGCAGAAGGATCGCCTCTGCTGCGGCGCACAACTATTGTATCTTATATAAGACTTATTCTGGGCTGATCCCCGGCCCTGTGGCCTTTGCCCTGCCCCTTCTCCCGAGGACGCGGTCGTCTAGAATCAGTTTCCGCCCCGCGCCCCTCCCGGCCACCTGGGCTCCCAGGACATCTCTGCCATGAATGTGAACCCATCCACTCCTGCCGAACCGCACCTGATGCGCACCTACGCGCGCCTGCCGATCGCCCTCTCGCACGGCCAGGGGTGCCGAGTCTGGGACACCGAGGGCCGGGAATACCTGGATGCGTTGGCCGGAATCGCCGTCAACACGCTCGGGCACAACCATCCGCGCTTCGTTGCAGCCTTGCGCGAGCAGGTGGGGCGGCTGATTCATACCTGCAATTACTACTACGTCCCCGACGCTGAGCGGCTGGCGTCCCGGCTCGCCGAGCTATCCGGGATGGAGAACGTCTTTTTCTGCAACAGCGGACTCGAAGCCAACGAAGCCGCCATCAAACTCGCGCGGAAATACGGGCACAGCCGCGGCATCGACCTCCCCCAGATCGTCGTCTATGAACGCGCATTCCATGGCCGATCGCTCGCCACGCTCAGTGCCACGGGGAACCCGGCCATCCAAAAAGGTTTCGAGCCCCTGGTCGACGGCTTCATCCGAGTGCCGCTCAACGACATCGCAGCGCTCGAAACGGCAACCGCGAACAACCCCAATGTCGTCGCCGTGTTCCTGGAGACCATCCAGGGAGAAGGCGGCATCAACCCCGCCCGCTGGGAGTACCTGCGACAAGTTCGCGAGCTATGCGACCAACGCGGATGGCTCCTGATGACCGATGAGGTTCAGTGCGGCATGGGCCGCACCGGCAAGTGGTTCGCGCACCAGTGGGCCGAGATCGTCCCTGACGTCATGCCCTTGGCCAAGGGATTGGGTTCGGGCGTTCCCATCGGTGCCGTCGTCGCCGGCCCGAAGGCGGCCCATGTCTTCGAGCCCGGCAACCATGGCAGCACGTTCGGCGGCAACCCCTTGGCGATGAGGGCCGGGTTGGAAACACTGCGCATCATGGAAGACGACGATCTGCTCGGCAACGCTGCACGGGTGGGGGCACGGCTCAAAGCCGGGCTGCGCGAGGCGCTCGCCCCTCTGCCCGGCGTCCGCGAGATCCGGGGCGAGGGGCTGATGCTCGGCATCGAACTGGACCGCCCCTGTGGCGGCTTGACGGCCCGGGCGGCCAGCGCTGGGCTCTTGATCAGCGTCACGGCCGAGCGGGTCATCCGCTTGCTGCCACCGCTCATCCTCAGTGAAGCCGAGGCGGACGAAATCGTCGCCCGGCTCAGCCCCGTGGTTCGCCAGTTTCTTTCGGAACACACATCGTGACGATCCAGCATTACCTGCAATTCACCGACCTCAGCGCCGACGAGTACGCCTATTTGTTCCAGCGGACGGCTCTGATCAAGCGCAAGTTCAAAGCCTACGAGAAACACCAGACGCTGGTGGATCGCACGCTGGCGATGATTTTCGAAAAGGCCTCGACGCGAACCCGGGTGAGCTTCGAAGCGGGCATGTATCAGCTCGGCGGCAGCGTCGTCCATCTGACCACTGGAGACAGCCAGCTGGGGCGCGCCGAGCCGATCGAAGATACCGCGCGGGTCATCAGCCGCATGGTTGACCTGGTGATGATTCGCACCTTTGGCCAGGAAAAGATCGAGCGCTTCGCCGCGCACTCGCGCGTGCCTGTCATCAACGGGCTCACCAACGAGTTCCACCCTTGCCAGGTGCTGGCCGACATCTTCACGTTCATCGAGCACCGCGGTTCGATTCAGGGCAAAGTCGTCGCCTGGGTCGGCGACGGCAACAACATGGCCAACAGTTGGCTGCAGGCGGCCGAGTTGCTGGGCTTCAAGGTTCATGTCAGCACCCCCGGCGGGTATGAAGTCGACCAGTCGATCGCCGGCATCCGCTCGGCCTCGAGCTATGAAGTGTTTGCCCATCCGCTCGACGCGTGCCGGGGCGCTGACCTCGTGACGACGGATGTCTGGACCAGCATGGGCTACGAGGCAGAAAATGAGGTCCGTCGCGCGGCGTTTGCCGACTGGCGCGTCGATGCCACCATGATGTCCGTCGCCAAGCCGGACGCGCTCTTCATGCATTGCCTGCCGGCGCACCGTGGCGAGGAAGTCACCGCCGAAGTCATCGACGGCCCGCAATCGGTCGTGTGGGACGAAGCCGAAAACCGTATGCACGTACAGAAAGCGCTGATGGAATACCTGCTGCTCGGCCGCCTCGGCTGAACACGACTTGCAAGGAAGGTGACCCCATGGCCGCACAAGCCCCTGTTTGCGACTTTGGCTGGAAAGCGCCGGATTTTTCTCTGCCCGCTACCGATGGACGTGTGCTTCGGTTTGCGGATGTTCGCGGCCCCAAGGGCACGCTGGTGATGTTCATTTGCAATCACTGCCCCTACGTGCAGGCGATCCTGCCCCGGCTGATTGACGATGCGCGCCAGCTGCAACGCGAGGGCATCGGAGTCGCTGCCATCTCCAGCAACGACGCCGAGGCTTACCCGGAAGACAGCTTCGAGGCGATGAAACGCCTGGCCGAAACGCTCGCGCTCCCCTTCCCCTATCTGTACGACGAAGATCAGTCGGTGGCGCGGGCTTATGGAGCGGTCTGTACGCCAGACTTTTTCGGCTTCAACGCTGAGGACGCCCTGCAATACCGGGGTCGTTTCGATGCGTCGCGCAAAGAAGCCGCGCCCCCTGGCACCCGCCGTGACCTCCTCGAAGCGATGCAGCTGGTCGCGCGCACAGGCCACGGCCCCGCCGAGCAAATCCCGAGTATCGGCTGCTCGATCAAGTGGAAAAGCAGCTGAACCAGAACCCTTGCCTCGACTGCGGTGCTTGCTGCGCCGCGCTGCGGGTGGATTTTTCGGTTCACGAACGCAGCTCCAACGGCGGCAGTGTGCCCGACGGCCTCACCGTCGATGTCACCGACAGCGTTTGTCGCATGCGCGGAACGGACCACGGCCCACCCCGCTGTGCGGCCTTGGTCGGCACGCTCGGCATCCGGGTCGAGTGTGCGATTTATGAATGGCGACCTTCACCGTGTCGGGAGTTTGCCGTCGGCTCGGACGCGTGCCAGTGGGCGCGCCGCCGCCACGGTTACCCGGTGCTCGACTGAGGAACCTTGCCCGCCAGCGGGTGAACCCTGGCCCCGATCACGACCGCCAGCAGAACAACCCGAGCGACAACTGGCGCATGCACTGCAAGCGGTGCCCGCCGGCCGATCGAGCGCCGGATGAATGCGTTGACCGAGCCACGCGCGCACGGACCCAGGCCCCATGCGCCAGACCAGATAGCCTGCGGCCCAAACCAAAATGATCGTCACGAGCAGGGGTTCGAGTATGGCCATCCGCATTCTCCGGTCACCCTAAATCCGCCAGTTGGGCGCGCCTGGGCGGGTCGTCGTCGGGCGCGCGGGCAAGGCGTAAACCACAGCCATGGCAGGCGCCATGGCGAGGATTTGCAACGCCGCCCCCGCGCCCGAGGGCGACTCGAACGGGTGCGCAGCGCTCACCCAAACGGTGAAGGGCCTGCGCACCGAAAATTGTTCAAACATCAACACCTTGCCTTTCGCTAAAAGCGGTCAACTGCCGGATTTAGGGTCACAGCATCCCGCTCCCTCAACCGCCCCACACCTTCGCGAGATGGTAGGTGACAAAGCTTGCGGCATAGGCGAGCGCGAACAGATAGCCGGCCATGGTGAGCGCTGGCCGCCAGCGGCCCAGCTCGCGGCGCACCGTCACCAGCGTTGAGACGCACTGGGGCGCAAAGACGTACCACACCAGCAGCGACAGTCCGGTCGCCAACGACCATTGGCTCGCGATGATGGGCCCCAACGAAACCGCCGTGCCCGCATCCTGCGCAGACAAAGCGTAAACCGTTCCCAGTGCGCCCACAGCCACTTCGCGAGCAGCGAGGCCGGGGACGAGCGCGATGGAGATCTGCCAATTGAACCCGATGGGCGCCAGCAACTCAGCCAGGCCCCTGCCGATTCGGCCCGCGAAACTGTAGTAAATCGCCGGCTGCTCGGCGCCCATGGGTGCCGCGGGATAGCTCGACAAGGCCCAGAGTAACACCATGAGCGCCAAGATGATGCCGCCCACGCTGCGGATGAAAATCCGGGCCCGCTCATAAAGCCCGTAACCCAGCTGCCGCAGACTCGGCCAACGGTAGGCCGGCAGTTCCATCATCAAGGTACCCGACCCTACCGCATGGCCTTGGCGGCGCTTGAGCACCCAGGCGACGGCCATCGCACTGGCAATCCCCCCCAGGTACAACAGAAACAGAACCAGGCCCTGCAAATCGAGCCAACCGGCGAGCTTGCGGCTCGGGATGAAAGCGCCGATCAACAGCGCATAGACCGGCAGGCGGGCCGAGCAGGTCATCAGCGGCGCAATCATGATCGTGACGAAGCGGTCTCGAGCATCGGTAATCGTGCGCGTGGCCATGATGCCCGGTACGGCACAGGCAAAGCTCGACAGCAGGGGGATGAACGAGCGGCCCGACAAACCCACGGCCGCCATCGGCCGGTCCAACAGGAAAGCCGCGCGCGGCAGATATCCCGAATCCTCCAGCAGCAAGATGAAAAAGAACAGGATCAAGATCTGCGGCAGGAAAACCAGGACGCTTCCCGCCCCTGCGATGACACCATCGGTCAACAAGCTTCGAAGTGGTCCTTCGGGGAGCGCCCCCTGAACCACGCCTGCAACCGCCTCGACGCCTTGCTTGATCGCGTCCATCGGAAGCGCTGCCCAACTGAAGACCGCCTGAAAGACGAGGAACAGAATCAACAGCAACAGGACAGGTCCGAATACCGGGTGCAGCACGAGGCGATCGATCGCCTCATCCCGCGAGGGCCGCTGCTCCGGCTCGACCACCGCAGCATTCAGGATCCGTCGAACCTCGGCCTGAAGGTCCATGGCTCGACGCAGTTCATCCTCGGCCTGGCCGTCGACATCCTGCTTTGCCGTGGGCGAGTGAAGCGGCAGTGGCGGATGCGCCCCTTGCGGGCGAGCCGGCCCGGGCCAGCGGTCGAGCCAGCCGACGAGTTCGGCGGCACCGTCGCGGGCGACCCCGATGGTCTCGACCACGGGTATACCCAGTTCACGCTCGAGCGCTTCACGGTCGATCGTGATGCCCTGCGCGCGCGCCAGGTCCATCATGTTGAGGACGAGCAGCATCGGTATGCCCAGGGAGCGCGCTTCGAGGACCAGCCGCAGATTCAGGCGCAGATGGGTCGCGTCGGCGATGCATACGATCAAATCCGGACGGGGCTCGTCGGGGTGACGCCCGGTCAAAATGTCGCGCGTGACGGCTTCGTCTGCGCTCAGCGGGCGCAGACTGTACACACCCGGCAGGTCGAGCACGGCATAAACCCGGCCCGAGGGCGTCCGCAAAACACCCTCTTTGCGCTCCACCGTCACGCCGGCATAGTTCGCCACCTTCTGCCGACTACCCGTCAGCAGGTTGAAGATCGCCGTTTTCCCACAGTTCGGGTTCCCCAGCAGGGCGATGCGCAAGGGTTCTGCTGGACTCATGCTTCAACGATGGATGTCGCCGAGCCGAGCCACCCGGACGTGCTGCGCCTCGTGCGAGCGCAAAGCGAACGTGGCATCGCCCACACGCACGGCCAGAGGCTCACCTCCGGCCGGGCCCCGTGCGAGCACCCGGACCGTTTCGCCCGGCAGAAAGCCCAGTTCCAGCAAACGCGCCACTCGGCCGCGTTCCGCAGCGGCATCAGGCATCTGCAAACGGGTGACGACGCCAACGACGCCGACATCGAGATCCGACAAAGAGGACTCAGCGGCGCTGGGCGTCGTCAGAGGCTCGGGATGAATGCGCATGGGATGAGGTAATCAAGAATTGTTCTCATTATAGAGGCACAACCAAGCCAACAAGAAGCACCAAGTGCGGCTTCTACGCCAGCCTGCTCCGGCCCAAGCAAGTTTTGAAAGGTTTCTAGCCGTATGCCGGCGAAAAATGGACACCTGTTGCTCTTTTTTCAGGAGTCATCTTCAGTCTCGATGCCTGCCCGATAGCCGTACAACCAAGGCTGATCCAAGAGGCGCTCGCCCAGCAAACGCAGGGACGCATCCCTGCCCCAACGCATGGGCCCCCGGGCGTGAAAGATCACCCCGTTGCGGGCCGATTGCATCTGGATCCGGGCGCAGCGCCGCCAGCGCAAGGCGGCATACCGCTCCAGCCGCTCCTCGACCGAACCCGAACGCAAACGCAGCACCTCTCCAAGGACGTGGGCATCCTCGATCGCCATGCCCGCCCCCTGAGCCAGATAGGGTCGCGTGGGATGGGCGGCGTCCCCGACGAGCGCAATCCGACCGCGCGCCATCTGCGCGGCAGCGGCCACCGGCGGGCGACCGAACAGGCTCCACGAACGCCATTCCGTAATGTGCTCGATCAGGTCCCGCAAAGGCAGACTGATCGACCCAACGACTGGGAGTAGCGCCCCACGCTCGACAGCCTCACCCCAGGCCTGCGGATCCCCCGCCACCGAACCCTCGACGACCAGCACGACATTGAGCCACTCTCCCCGGTGCACGGGGTACTCCACCACATGAAGCCTCGGCCCGAGCCAGACCGTGATGCCCGTGCGACGCAAATGCGCGGGCAAGGCCGTTTGCGGCAGCATCGCTCGGTAAGCCACATGCCCGGAGGAACGCGGGGGCCCATCGCCCAGCATGTGCGCGCGGATGCGACTCCACAGCCCATCGGCTCCGAGCAGGAGAGCGCCATGGGCGCACCGTCCATCGGCGAACCGAAGCTCCACCGAGTCCCGCCCCTCCTCATAAGACTCGACCGGTTGTGCCAGATGGAGCGCCACCTGATCCTGACGCTGCACCGCTTCCAACAACAGTTGCAGTAAATCGGCACGCGCAATGGTGAGGTACGGCGCTCCATAACGCTCACGGGCCCGCGCAGCCAAGGGCAGCACGCCGAGTTGTCGGCCGCCGGCAGCGTCGCGCACCACCAATCGTGGGGGCTCATGCGCCACCGCTTCGAGTACGCGCCTCAGGCCCCATTCATGCAAAACACGGACGGCATTGGGCCCCAACTGAATGCCCGCCCCAAACTCCTCGAAGGCGCGACGCCGCTCGAACAGTGAGACCACCGTCCCCCCGCGCGCGCAGGCAAGCGCACTCGCCAACCCGCCGATCCCGCCGCCCGCAATCAAGACTGTCCGATGCATGCCGAGGATTGTGCCGTTCGTTGCGACGCTGCCCGTGGATCCACGAGAAGAAAAAAGCACCGGATTTGTGCAAACACAAACAAAAACGCCCGACAGGCGCC